>DASPFU010000080.1:0-20235 GCA_035620935.1 Gemmatimonadales bacterium | reverse complement strand
GAGCCAATCAATTAGACGCAGATGGCAGATGGCAGATCGCAGCACGCCGTCGCCAAGGTGGTTCCATCCTGCAGTCTGCCAACCGCCATCTGCCATCGCCCGAGAGCCGGTCTTGACACGAAGGGGCCGTTTGTCGAGATTTCCCGCGTCTTAGCACTCACCAACACTGAGTGCTAACAGCTATATAACTCAAGCAGTTAGGTGATAACCCGAGGTTCGGAGGTCTGGACATGGCAACAGCGACCAAGGCCAAGGTCAAGGTGCACCCGCTGGCCGATCGGGTGGCGATTCGCCCGATGGAAGAGACCGAGACGATGAAGGGCGGGCTCTACATCCCCGACACCGCCAAGGAAAAGCCGATCCAGGGCGAGGTGATCGCCGTGGGTCCGGGCCGGCGGGAGAAGGGTGAAGTGGTCCCGATGGAGCTGAAGGTCGGGGACCGCGTCGTTTACGGGAAGTACAGCGGCACGCAGGTCGAGCTCGATGGTGAGGAAGTGATCCTCATCAAGGAGTCCGACGTCATCGCCAAGCTCAGCTGAGCCACGGCCCAACAGGAGGACGCACGAGATGGCTGCGAAGTACCTGGAATTCGACACCGAGGCCCGCTCGCGCCTGAAGAAGGGCGTGGACAAGCTGGCCGAAGCAGTGAAGGTGACGCTCGGGCCCAAGGGCCGCAACGTCGTCATCGAGAAGAAGTTCGGTAACCCGACCGTCACCAAGGACGGCGTGACGGTCGCCAAGGAAGTCGAGCTCGAGGACGAGATCGAGAACATGGGCGCCCAGATGGTAAAGGAAGTGGCGACCAAGACCTCCGATCTCGCGGGCGACGGCACCACGACGGCGACCGTGCTCGCGCAGGCGATCTTCCGCGAGGGCCTCAAGTCGGTCACCGCGGGCGCCAACCCCATGTCGCTCAAGCGCGGCATCGAGAAGGCGGTCGAGGCCGTGGTGGACGAGCTGAAGAAGATCTCGGTTCCGAGCGAGGGCAAGAAGGCCATCGCACAGGTCGGCACGATCTCGGCGAACAACGACCCCGAGATCGGCAAGTTGATCGCCGAGGCGATGGAGAAGGTGGGCAAGGACGGCGTGATCACGGTCGAAGAGGCGAAGGGCCTCGAGACCACGCTCGAGACGGTGGACGGAATGCAGTTCGACCGCGGCTACCTCTCGCCCTACTTCATCACCGACCCCGAGAAGATGGAGGCGGTGATCGAGGACGGGTACGTCCTGATCCACGACAAGAAGATCTCCTCGATGAAGGACCTGCTCCCGATCCTCGAGAAGGTGGCGCAGGCAGGCAAGCCGCTGCTCATCATCGCTGAGGACGTCGAGGGCGAGGCGCTGGCGACGCTCGTCGTGAACAAGCTCCGGGGCACGCTGAAGGTGTGCGGCGTGAAGGCGCCGGGCTTCGGTGACCGCCGCAAGGAGATGCTCGTCGACATCGCCAAGCTCACCAAGGGGACCGTGATCTCCGAAGAGCTCGGCTTCAAGCTCGAGAACGCGGTTCTCAACGATCTCGGGCAGGCCAAGCGGATCGTCATCGACAAGGACAACACCACGATCGTCGGCGGCAAGGGCAAGCACGAGGACATTCAGGGCCGGATCAACGAGATCAAGGCCGCCATCGACAAGTCGACGTCGGACTACGACAAGGAGAAGCTGCAGGAGCGGCTCGCGAAGCTTGCCGGCGGCGTGGCGGTGATCAACGTCGGCGCGGCGACCGAGACCGAGATGAAGGAGAAGAAGGCCCGCGTCGAGGACGCACTCCATGCGACCCGCGCGGCCGTCGAGGAGGGCATCGTCCCGGGCGGCGGTGTCGCCCTGGTGTGGTGCCAGAAGGCCCTCGACCGCCTCAAGGTCCCGGACGAGGACGAGCGCACCGGTGCGGACATCGTCCGCCGCTCGCTCGAGGAGCCGATGCGGATGATCGCCCAGAACGCGGGCGCCGAAGGCTCGATCGTGGTCGGTAAGGTGCGGGAGTCGAAGGACAAGAACTACGGCTACAACGCGCAGACCGACGACTACGAAGACCTGGTCGCGGCGGGCGTCATCGACCCGACCAAGGTCACCCGCACGGCGCTGCAGAACGCCGCGTCGATCGCGGGACTGCTCCTCACGACCGAGTGCGTCGTGGTGGAGAAGAAGGAGAAGGACAAGGCCCCGCCGATGCCCGGCGGCGCCGGCGGCATGGGCGGGATGTACTGATCGCCCGACGCCGGACCGAATCACGCGAACGCCCCGGAGCGATCCGGGGCGTTTTGCGTCGCGGCCGCCTGTTCTCCCGCGGGGGCGAGTTTCTTATCTTGTGTATCGTGAAACACTTACCCGCGACCTGATCGACCAGGCTCCGTGACGGACCAACCGCCGGTCTCGCCGCCCCCTGCGGGCCCCCCCGGTGCCGCCCCCAAACGGACGGCGCTGGCCAAGGACCTGAGCGAGTTCCTGCTCGAGCTCTCCATCGCGCTCCACAAATACGCGATGTACCCGGACGGTCACCCCTCCCTGGGACCCGCCGCCACGGGCGTGACCCGCCGGGCCGAGGATCTGCTGCGGCAACGCGGGTCGCTGTCGCTCGGCGTCGCCCGTGATCAGCTGATTATCGAGGGGGTCGCGACGGATCCGAGGCACCCGGTACTCGGGGAGCTGGCCGGCCGTCTCCACCGCCACCACCTCGGCGCGCTCACCATCTACCCTGGGATCGAGGTGGCGGAGACGCAGAGTCTCCTGCGGACCCTCGCGGTCGAGGCCGACCGTACCGGCCAGCCCCTCGGGCTGGGCGCGCCCGAGCGTCTGCAATCGTGGTCGCACGCCCGCCTCCACCCGCTCACCTACGAGAAGCTCGAGCTGCTGGACGAGCCGCCGGAGCCGCCCCCGGCGGTGATCGAGGGGGAGGCCGAGGAGGAATCGGCAGGCGGGCGGCGCGTGCACGAGGCCCAGCTGTGGATCGGCCTCGCCCGCGCGGCACTCGCGGGGCAGATCGGCGACGACGAGACCCCGCCGACCAAGCCGGCGTTGATCGCCAAGGCGATCGACGACCATCCCAAGGCCGAGGGCTACGACCAGGTCATCGTCGGGTATCTGCTCCAGATCGCGGACGAGCTGCGGAGCGCCGGCGGGGAAGGGGCCCTGGAGCTGCGCCGGCGCACGTCCCGGCTGGTGCGGGAGCTGCGGCCGGAGACGTTGCGCCGCCTCGTCGCCATGGGCGGAGACGGCGCGCAGCGCAAACGCTTCGTGCTCGACGCGGCGGACGGGATGACGGTGGACGCGGTCGTCGAGGTCCTCAAGGCCGCCGCGGAGGCGTCGCAGCAGACCATCTCGCACTCGCTGGTGCGCATGCTGGACAAGCTCGCCGCGCACGCCGAAGCGGGTGCGCCCAAGGCCCGCACCGTGGCCGACACCGGGCTCCGGGACCAGGTCAAGCGGCTGCTCACCGGCTGGGAGCTGGAGGATCCGAACCCGACGGAATACGGGGCGGCGCTGCAGCGCCTGGCGGTGGCGCGCCCGCTGTTCAACGCGCCGGCTGAGGCCACGCTGGTGGCCGAGGACGAACGCCTGCTCGAGACCAGTCTCGAGATCGGCGCCGTGGGGCCCATCGTGTGGCGCGCGGTGGACCGGCTGGTGGAGAACGGCCGGGTCGGCGACATCCTCGACCGGGTGGACGGGTCGGGCACCGAGCTCGACACCGGCGGGGCCGCCCACGCGATCCGGACCCGCGTGGCCACTCCGGAACAGCTGCGGCGCACGCTGGAGTCGGAGCCTCCCGATCTCGCGCTGCTCGACCGCGTCCTCGCGATCCTGGGCTTCGCGGCCGCCGGGCCGATGCTCGACGAGCTGGCGGCCTCCCGTTCGCGTACGGTGCGTCGGGCGCTGCTCGAGCGGCTCGCGCGGATGGGTACCGCCATCGCGCCGGAGGTGCTGGCGCGGCTCGAGGACCAGCGCTGGTTCGTCGTGCGCAACGTGCTCTCGCTGCTGGAGGAATGGCCCGAGTACCCGCCGGACTTCTCCGTGATGCCGTACGCCATCCACGCGGATCCCCGCGTGCGTCGCCAGGCGCTCAAGCTCCAGATGCGGTTGCCGGCTGAGCGCGAGCAGGCAATCGCCGCGGCACTGGCGGACCCGGATGAGCAGGTCGTGGGGTGGGGACTCCTCTCCGCCCAGTCCGGGCTGCCGGAGTCCGTGCTGCCCCTCGTGGAGATGCACGCACGCCCGGGCGCATCACCCGACCTGCGGCCGCTCGCGCTGAAGGCGCTGGGCCTGTCGCGTGATCCCGGCGTGCTGCCCATCCTGCTCGACGTGGCGGAGGGCGGGCGGTCGCTGCTCGGACGCCCGAAGCTGCCCCCCAAGTCGCGCGAGCTGCTCGCCGCCCTGCGGGCGCTGGCCGACGGATGGAGCCACGATCCGCGCGCGGCGGCCGTGTTGGCGCGGGCGGGCGGCTCCGACGACCCCGACATCCGGGAGGCGGTCGGGTGAGCGCGCCCATCCGGTTCCTGAGCGGGTTCGCCCAGGCGATCGCGGCCATGGCCCTGTACCGGGACGGCCATCCGCAGCGCGAGCGCGCGATCGATGCGGCGTACCGGGACCTGCACGACCTCCAGGCCCATGATCCCCGTCCGCTGTTCACGTTCCTCGGCGACGAGGTGATCTACGGCAAGCTGCCGATTCGCGAACTGCGGGAGTGGGACTGGTCGAAACGGCTCGCGGCCGCGGGCATTCAGCGCCTCGAGTTCACGGACGACGTGACCCGCGAGGATTTCGAGGCGTTCCTCGACGACGTCGTCGTGCGTCTCACCGTGGCATCGGTCGACACGTCGGAGGCGCGCCAGCGCCGCACCAGCATCAAGTTCGGCGCGGTCGGCATACGTGGGCCGGGGGAGTTGACCCAGGAGGCGGAGGTGCCGACGGCGACGCTCTCGTTCAGCCTGGGCGAGGAGGCGGACGCGGTCCGCTGGTTGCACGATGAGGTGCGCGAGCACGGGGTGTTCCCGATCGCGGAGGCGGAGGCGGTGGTCCGATCGCTCGCCGTCGCGATGCACGGAGGCCGCCAGGTGATGCTGCCGCTGCTCCAGCTCAAGGACTTCGACCAGTACACCACGACGCACTCCCTCAACGTGTCCGTCCTGACGATGGGCCTCGCTGAGTTCATGGGGATGGGTGCCACGGACGTCCGCACCCTGGGCGTCGCGGGGCTGCTGCACGACGTGGGCAAGATCAAGGTTCCCCGGGACCTCCTCACCAAGCCCGGGAAGCTCACCCCCGACGAGCGGGCGGTCATCAGTCAGCACCCGCGCTATGGGGCGCAGCTGATCCTCGAGTCCGAAGAGGAGCTCGATCTCGCGGCCGTGGTGGCCTACGAGCACCACATCATGCTGAACGGTGGCGGGTACCCCCGGTTCCGGTTCCCGCGCCCCTGCCATCCCGCCGGCAACCTGGTACACGTGTGCGACGTGTACGATGCGCTGCGCACGCGGCGGCCCTACCGCGACGCCTGGCCGGCCGAGGACGCGCTGCGCTACGTCGAAGGGCGGGGTGGCATGGAGTTCGATCCGGAGATCGTCCGGGCGTTCGTGGCCATGGTCCACCAGTGGGAGACCGGCCTCACGGTGCTGGCCGACGAACGGACGCCGATCCCCACGCCGCCGGACCCGCCGGGGGACCTTTCTCCGGTCGCGGGGTAGCATTCCGCGCACCCGCACCCATGCGCCCCATGACCCGACCCGTGATCCACCGCTCCGCGCTCGTCGTGGGACTCTCGCTGCTCCTCGGCGCGGCACCCGCCGCCGGGCAGGCGCCGCGTCTCGAAGGCAAATGGCAGGCCCGCACCAGTGAGGCCATCCACCACATCCTGGTCCGCGGCGACAGCTCTGCCCAGTTCGGCGAGCAGATCGCGCGCTGGCGCGTGGTCGGCGACAGCCTGTGGCTCACGATCGGCGACGGCGTGTGGATGGTGTACGGGATGCGGATCCAGGGGGACCGATTGACGCTGTCGGGCGGCGACCTCGAAGAGGCGGTCACGCTGCGGCGCGTGGGCGGGGCGACCCCGCGCGATCGGACCGTTGCCATCCCCGACGCGCCCCCGGACAGCGCGCGCGCGTGGTGAGCCCGAGGCGCGCTGGCGCCTGAGTCAGGCCGTGGCCGCGTCGTGGACGCGGCCGAGGTACTGACGCACCACGTCGTCCACCGCCACGTCGCGCCGCGGCAGCACCCGCTCGGCGATCCGCAGGAACCCGTCCCGCGACATCCGCTCCGCTGATGAGCCGCCCCACGCGAACGGGCGCACCCACCGCGGCGGCCGCACGGCGTCGAACACGCTCGCCCCGGCCCCGATCACCGTCCCGGTGGAGAGCAGCGTGCCGATCGCGGTCTTCGCGTGGTCGCCGATCAGGCTGCCGAGAAACTGCGCCCCGGTCTCCACGCGGTGCCCCGCGACGTCGAGCCGCACCGGGCCGTAGGTGTTCTTCAGGTTGGACGTGATCGTCCCTGCGCCGAGGTTGACCCAGCGGCCGATCACCGAGTGCCCCACGAACCCGTCGTGCGCCTTGTTGGCGTAACCAAGGAATACGGTGTGCGCGAGCTCGCCGCGCACCACGCAATGCGGCCCGATCGCGGCGTGCCGCAGCACCCCCCCGACGAGCCGCGTGTTCGACCCGGCCCACAGCGGGCCTTCGAGACGCGTGCCGCTCTTCACCTCGACGCCGCTCTCCAGGACCACCGGTCCCGCCGTGGTGTCGAACACGACCCCGGGCTCGACGGCGGCGCCGAAGATCGCGATCAGGCCGGCGTCCCCGATGACGATCGACCCGGCGGGGACCGGATCGCCGTCGCCGGGCAGGGCGAGCAAGTCGTCCCGCAGGAGGACATCGAGCGCGCGAATCAGGTCGTGCACGCCGTGGAGCAGCACGCCGGCCACCTCGACCGCGACGGCGTGCGGCAGCGGGCCGCTCCACTCGCCGCCGGCGGGCACCGCCCAGCCTACCGTGATGCCCCCGTGCGTGAGCCGCACCGGCCCCTCGGGAAGGGGGGGCGCGAGGCCGCGCGGCGCGAAGGTCGACGAGCCGATCACCGCCGGCCCCGCGACCGGCTGCACCGGACCCACCGGCGGGACGTCCGCTTCCGGGAAGCCCGCGAGGTGGGGCAGCGCCAGGATCCCGGTGGTGACGGTGCCGAAGGACGCTTCCCACCGCTCGCGCACCAGGTGCGCGCCGGCGCGCAGCTCGCACAACGGGCGCACGCCGGCGAACGGCGCCCACGCGGGGCCGGGATCGGGGTCGAGGAGATACAGGGCGGTCGTCATCCGCGGAGCACCAGCGCCTTGAGTTGTTCCGCGCGCCCGGGTCCGGTCACGAGCAGGCGGCCGTTGGCGTGCACCACGACGAGGTCGCGGGCGCCGAGCACGGTGAGGGGTTCGCCTTCGGTCCACAGCACGCAGTCGCGCACGTCGGGGCCGATTGTGACGTCGCCCACCACGACGTTGCCCTGCGCGTCGCGCGGGCGGACCCGCCGCAGCGCGTCCCACGAGCCGATGTCATCCCACGGGAACCGGCCGGCGACCACCGCCAGCCGGTCGGTGCGCTCCAGCACCGCGACGTCCACGGCCACCGGCGTGGCGTCCGCGTAGAAGCCGGTCACGTCGCCCGCCGCGAGCGCTGGCCAGGCCCGGCGCAGCTCGCGCGCGTGCGCCCGGGCCTCGGCGAGGAATCGGTCCACGCCCCAGGCGAACAGCCCGGTGTTCCACAGCGCGCCCTGGCGGCGCAGCCGTGCCGCCCGGGCACGGGTCGGCTTCTCCTCGAATCGCGCCACGCGCCGAGCGCGACCGACCCGGGCGCCCGGCACCACATAGCCGTACCCGGTCTCGTCGCGCGTCGGACGGACGCCGACGGTGGCGAGCAGATCGTGCGTGCGCGCCACGGCGAGCGCACGGCGGGCGGCGTCACGGAAGGCCGCATCGTCGCCCACGGCCCAGTCGGCATGCAGCGACAGCATGGCGGCCCCGGGGTCGCGCGCCGCGATCCATTGCGCCGCCCACACCAGGGCGGGTGCCGTCGACGCCGCGCGCGGCTCGACGAGCACCTGCTCGGGCGCGACCTCCGGCGCGGCTTCGAGGACCCGGTCCACGAGCGCGGGCCCGGTGATCAGCAGGATGCGGTCGGCGGCGACGAGGCCCGCCAGCCGGTTGACGGCCTGGGCCAGGAGCGGGCGATCGCCCGCCAGCGGGAGCAGCTGCTTCGGTCGTTCGGGCGTGGAGAGCGGCCAGAACCGCGTACCCGATCCGCCGGCCAGGATCGCCGCCCACACGCTCACGGCCTGGGATCTCCGCGCCCGTCGCCCAGGGCCGCGAGCACGCGCTGCACGAGCTTGGTGGGGCTGAACGGCTTGGCGAGCACGAGCCCCCCGACCCGCTCGACCTCGTCCAGCACCCGATCGTCGCCCTCGGCGCTGATCACCAGGATGGGCAGGGTCACGGTGTCGCGCGCCGCGCGCAGCTCGCGCAGCAGGTCGAGTCCGGAGCCGTCGGGGAGATGCAGGTCGAGCAGGACGCCGTCGGGGCGCCGTCCGGCCAGGGACCGACGCGCTTCGGCCAGCGAGCGGGCGGTCTGCACGGTCATGCCCAGCTGCTCGAGCAGCGGCCGGACCAGCAGCGGGACGTGGGGCTCGTCGTCGACCAGCAGGATGTGATGCGGGGCGGCCGCCATGCCAGCCGGGGCCTCAGAACAGGCCGGCGAGGGCCGAGCGGTGGCGCTGGATGTCGAACAGCAGGGTCCCGACGTTCACGCCCGGGGCGACGAGGATGATGAGCGCCGCCTCGTCGGTGAGGGTGGCGACGACGGCGAGGCCGCCGTCGAACTCGAGGATCGCGGTGGTGAACGCACCCCGCCGCCCCGCCGCGCCCAGGTCGGCGACGCCGCGGAGGGCGGTGGGGAGCAGGGCGGCCACGCCCTCGCCGTCCACGTGGGCGCGGGCGCGGCTGTCGATCACCAGCCCGTCCGAGCCGACCACCAGCACGGCGTCGACACCCTCCCGTCCATGCAGCGCCTCGACGACATCGCGGATGCTCGGCATTGGCGGCCAAGCTAGGTTTCGAGCGCACCGAAGTCAAGCAGTGACTGTGGGTTGACCCGCATCGGCCGGCGTCCGTATCTTCCCGCCACTCTCGATGCGAATCGCCCTCCCGCTGTGCTGCGCCGTCGTCGTGGCCGCCCTCGCTGCCTGCGGCGATGACTTCACGCTGCCCCCGGCAAACGCGTCGAACCGCGTGGACACCGTCGCGGTGTACGCCCTGACGGGCACGGCGGTCGGCGCACCCTCCGGCTACCAGCTGGAGTTCCGGCGCGTGGTGCGCACCGATCAGACGTCGCTGTTCGACTTCGCGTTCGACATCACCACGGCGGGCGATCCGGTCTTCCTGCCGACCGGCGCGCTCGGTCTGGGCGAAGGGTCGGGCCTGCAGGTCTCCCCGGAGCCCTTCGACTCGATCACGCTCGCGCCGACCAGCGGGTACGTCTACGACACGACCGCGGCCGCGGGAGCGGGGGCCGAGCTGCTGGTGCAGTCGCGCGTGACGACCTGCTCGTACGGCGGGAGCGCGTCCTACTACGCCAAGCTCCGCGTGCTCACCGTGGACATGGTCGCGCGCCGCGCCGACTTCGAGATCCTCGTCAACATCAACTGCGGATACCGGGGACTCGAGCCGGGTCTCCCGACGCAGTGAGCCGGTGATCGACCTCAAGCAGCTGCGGTCGGACCCCGCGCTCGTCCGGGCGGGGTTGGCGCGCCGCGGCGATCCCGCCGTGGCGGCGCTGGTGGACGAGCTCGAGGTGCTGGACGAGGGCCGCCGCCGCCGTGCGGGCGAGCTCGACGTGCTCAAGGCCGAGCGCAACGCCGCGGCGAAAGAGGATGCGCGGCACGTGCAGGGGGGCATGGCGCTCCCGCCCGAGGTGATCGAACGACGGCGCGAGCTGGGCGCGCGCATCGCCGCCGCCGAGGCGGACCTGCGCGAGGTGGAAGCGGCGCTCGACGCGAAGGCCCTGTACGTCCCCAACATCCCGAACCCCGAGCTCCCCGACGGCGACGCGTCCCACAACCACGTGGTGCGTTCGTGGGGAGATCCGCGCCCGTCGGGCCCCGCCGTGCGGCCGCACTGGGAGATCGGCGAGCGCCTGGGGATCCTCGATCTCGCACGCGGCGCGAAGGTGGCGGGGTCGGGCTTCCCCGTGCTCGTCGGGGCGGGGGCCCGGCTGGCGCGGGGGCTCATCAACTTCATGCTCGACCTTCACACCCGCGAGCACGGGTACGTCGAAGTCGAGCCGCCGTTCGTGGTGAAGCGCGAAGCGATGCAGGGGACCGGGCAGGTGCCCAAGTTCGAGGACGACGCGTACCGCACGACGCCCGATGACCTGTTCCTCGTCCCGACGGCAGAGGTGCCGGTGACCAACCTGCACCGCGACGAGCTGCTCGACTCGGGGCGCCTGCCGCTCGGGTACGTGGCGTATACGCCCTGCTTCCGGCGTGAGGCGGGGGCTGCCGGAAAGGACACCCGCGGCCTCCTGCGCGTACACCAGTTCGACAAGGTCGAGCTGGTGCGCTTCGTGCGGCCGGCGGACGGCCCGGCCGAGCATGAAGCCCTGACGGCGCACGCCGAGTCTGTCCTGCAGCGGCTCGGCCTCCCGTACCGGGTCGTGCTGCTCGCGGCGGGCGACGTGGGCTTCGCGAGCGCCAAGACCTACGATCTGGAAGCGTGGGCGCCCGGCGTGGGGCAGTGGCTCGAGGTTTCCTCCTCGAGCACCTTCACCGATTTCCAGGCGCGCCGGGCGGGCATCCGGTTCCGGCCCGCGCCCGGCGAGAAGCCGCAGTTCGTGCACACCCTCAACGCGTCGGGCGTGGCGCTCCCACGGACCATCGCCGCACTGCTCGAGACGGGCCAGCAGCCGGACGGCTCGGTGACCCTGCCCGCCGCGCTGGTCCCGTACGTCGGCGTCGACCGCCTCGCGCCCGGCGGTGCCTAAGGACTTCCTGCGCCAGCGGGGGCCCGCGGTGCTCGGGGCCCTGGCCCTGCTCCTCGGCGCCCTTTCGGTGGGCTACGCGTGGGTCGTCGCGCGCCACCTGCGGACCGACGCGCGCGAGACGAGCCGCCTGCTGGCGCGCGTCTTCGCCGGCCTCTCCGATCCGGGCCCCGACGCCGCCACCGAGGCGTTGCTCGATCTCGCCGAGCGGATCCGCACGCTCGGCGTGCCCGTGGTGGTGACCGACGCGCAGGGCCGCGTGACCGCGGTCGCCAACAGCCCGCTCCCGCCCGACGCCGACAGCACGGCGGTCCGTGCCTGGATCGGGGCGCTCGATACCCTCAACGAGCCCGTGCGCCAGTCCGGCGTGGGCACCGTGCATTTCGGCGCCCTGCCGATCGAGCGGCCGTTCCAGGCCCTGGCGGTGCTGCAGCTGGCGGTGCTGCTGTCGCTCGCCGGGTTCACCTGGTGGGCCTACCGCTCGCGCCTCGCGGCGGCGCGCGACCGCCTCTGGGTCGCGATGGCCCGCGAATCGGCCCATCAACTCGGTACACCGCTGATGAGTCTCACCGGCTGGATCGCCTACCTGCGCGAGAACACGGGGACCACGGCCGCGGAGCTCGCCGACCACCTGCAGACGGACGTGGACCGGCTGGAGCGGGTGGCCCGGCGCTTCGAGCGGATCGGGCGGCCCGCCCGCCGCGAGCCCGTGGGGCTCGGGTCCATCGCCGAGCGGGTGGTGCAGTACTTCCGGCCCCGGCTGCCGACGCTATCCGCCCCGATCGTGCTCGAGCTGACCGCGGCCGGGCCGGGGCCGACGGCACTGGGCGACCCGGTCCTCGTCGAGTGGGCGATCGAGGCGGTGGTGCGCAACGCGCTGGACGCCGTGAGCGGCCGGGGCGGGCGCATCGAGGTGTTCGTCGACGTGGCTGACCGGCTGGGCCGGATCCGCGTGGTGGACGACGGCCCTGGTGTGCCGCCCGAGGTCCGCTCCCAGCTGTTCGAGCCGGGCGTGTCCACCAAGGCGGGCGGCTGGGGGATCGGCCTCGCGCTCGCCCGGCGCGTGGTGGAGCAGCAGCACGGCGGCCGCATCCTCTACCAGCCGCGACCGAGCGGGGCGGAGTTCGTGCTCGAGTTCCCGCTCGTCGCCCCCGTCGAATGACCACGCTCGCGCTCAACCCCGCCCAGCGGGCCGCCGTGGAGCATCCCGGGGGCCCGCTGCTCGTGCTCGCCGGCGCGGGCTCGGGGAAGACGCGCGTGCTGACGGCCCGCATCGCGCATCTGATCCGCGGCGGGGGCGTGCCCCCCGAGCGGATCTTCGCGGTCACCTTCACCAACAAGGCCGCGGGCGAGATGCGGGTGCGCGTGGCCACGCTGCTCGGGGCGGACCCGCGCGGGCTGTGGATCGGGACCTTCCACGCGCTGTCGGCGCGACTGCTGCGCCGCGAGGCGGCCGCGCTGGGGTTCACCCACACGTTCACGATCTACGACGTCGACGACACCCAGGGCCTGATCAAGCGCCTGCTCGAGCAGCGGGGCCATTCGACCAAGACCTACCCACCGCGCGCGGTGCACGCCGTGATCTCGGGAGCCAAGAACCGGCTGGTGACCCCGGAAGAGCTCGGCGGCACCGCCGATAGCCCCCTCGAGCGCGTGGCGGCGGAGATCTTCGCCTATCTCGGTCCGGCATTGCGGCTCGCGAACGCGATGGACTTCGACGACCTGCTGCTGCACCCGCTGACGCTGTTCCGGGAGCACCCCGAGCGCCTCGGGTCGTGGCAGCGGCGGTTCCAGCACGTCCTGGTGGACGAGTTCCAGGACACGAACCGCGCGCAATACCTGCTGGTGCGACAGCTCGCCGCCCAGCACAGGAACCTCTGCGTCGTGGGCGACGACGATCAGGCGATCTACGGGTGGCGCGGTGCGGACGTGCGCCACATGCTCGCGTTCGAGCGGGACTTTCCGGGCGCGACGGTGATCCGCCTGGAGGAGAACTACCGCTCCACGCAGGTCATCCTCGACGCCGCCAACGCCGTGATCGCCGAGAACCGCGAGCGGCTGGGCAAGACGCTGTTCACCGCCAGGCGCGGCGGGGAGCCGGTCGTCGCCTACACCGCCGCGGACGAGCGCGACGAGGCCGAGTGGCTGACGCGGGAGTTCGCCTCGCTGGCGAGTGACGGGCACGCCGAATGGGCCGACTGCGCCGTGCTCTACCGGACCAACGCGCAGTCCCGTCCGCTCGAGGAGGCGTTCCGGATGCGGGGCATCCCCTATCGCATCGTGGGCGCGGTCAGCTTCTACGAGCGGCGCGAAGTGAAGGACCTGCTCGGCTACCTGCGCCTGCTCGCCAACCCGGCGGACGACGAGGCGTTCCTGCGCGCGGTGATGGCGCCGCGACGGGGTATCGGCGACACGTCCCTCGCGGTGCTGATTCAGTCGGCGGGGCGCTGGGGCTGGCCGCTGCTGGCGACGGCGGCGGCGGCGACGCGTCTCCCGGACCTGCGCCCCAACGTGCGGGAGCTGCTCGCCGGATTCGCCGCAACGCTCGAGCGCCTGCGCGGGATGGTGGGGACGGCGGACCCCGCGACCGCGCTGGAGAGCATCGTCGCGACCACCGGGTACGAGCAGTACCTCGCCGACGAGGGGCCCGAGGGCGTGGAGCGCCTCGACAACGTGCGAGAGCTGATCGCCGGCGCCGCCGAGTGGGCCGAGGTGGCCGAGCCGGCCGAGGACGATCAGCCGGGGGACACGCTGATCCAGCGCTACCTCACCCAGGCGGCGCTGGTGACGGCGGTGGACGAGCGCGACGCGGACGCGGGCAGCCGCGTCACGCTGATGACCGTGCACACCGCCAAGGGGCTGGAGTGGCCGGTGGTGGCGCTCGCGGGACTGGAGGAAGGCCTGTTCCCACTCGGCCGTGCGGCGGGCGAGGAGGGCGGACTGGAAGAAGAGCGGCGGTTGTGCTACGTGGGCCTCACGCGCGCCCGCGAACGGCTGTATCTCTCCTGGGCACGTGCCCGCTACCGCTACGGACGCCTCGAGCTGGCCGAGCCGTCCCGGTTCCTCGACGCGGTGCCGCCGCACGCACTGACCGAACGCAGCAGCGCTGCGCGCTGGGGATTGCGGGTGCAGGAGCGCGCGCGGCCGCGGCGCGCGCGGCCCGTGCCGGCGGACGACGTCGATTTCCCGCCGGAGGAGGCATCGCAGGACGCGCCCCGCTATGCGGCGGGCGAGCGCGTGCGGCACCGCAAGTTCGGTTCGGGCGTCGTGCAGACGGTGACCGGACGCGGTCGGGACTTGAAGGTCACCGTCGCGTTCGACGACGAGGAGGTCGGGGTGAAGCAGCTGCTGGCGGTGTACGCGGGCCTCGAGCGCGATTGGGACACCTAGGAGACCTGGATGAGCGTGTCACGTGAGGACGTCGAGAGGATCGCCCGGCTCGCCGAGCTGCGGGTCGACGAGGACGCGGTGGGACCGCTGGCCGAGCAGCTGTCGCGCATCCTCGACTACGTGGCCCGGCTGAACGCGCTCCCCGCGGGCGAAACGGCCCGTCCCTTCGTCGCGGGCCCGGACGCCATCCAGCTGCGCCCCGACGAGGTGCGGCCGTGGCCGCTCGCCCTGCCGCCCGCGAAGCTCGCGCCGGCGTTCCGCGAGGGGTTCTTCACGGTGCCGCGGCTGGGACAGTTCGAGGACGCCGGGTCCGCGGAGGAGGAGGCGTGACTGCGCCCGGCGACATCAAGGGCCTGGCCCGCGCGACCGCCGACCGCCTGTCGAAGGCGCGGCGGCTCAACGCCCTGCTCACCCCGATGACCGAGCTGCGACGGTCGCTCGGCCGCCAGGCGGCCGCGGCGCACCCGTCCGGCGTCCTGTACGGCATGCCGGTGGCCGTGAAGGACAACATCTGCACGCTCGACTTCAGCACCACCTGCGGCTCCCGCATCCTGGAGGGATACCGCGCGCCGTTCGAGGCGACGGTGGTCGGCCGGCTCCGGGCGGCGGGCGCGCTCGTCGCGGGCAAGACGAACTGCGACGAGTTCGCGATGGGGTCGTCCACCGAGCACTCCTGCTACGGCCGCACCCTCCACCCGCTCGACCGTACCCGCGTGCCGGGCGGTTCTTCCGGGGGCTCGGCGGCGCTGGTGGCGGCGGGCGCCGTACCGGTCGCGCTCGGATCGGACACGGGGGGCTCGGTCCGCCAGCCGGCGAGCCTGTGCGGGGTGGTGGGGATCAAGCCGACCTACGGCCGCGTGTCGCGGTACGGCCTGGTCGCGTTCGGCTCGTCGCTCGACCAGGTGGGCGTGCTGGGCCGCAGCGTGCACGATGCCGCGCGGGTGCTGTCGGTGATCTCGGGGCGCGACCCCCGCGACGCCACGTGCGAGGATCGCGACCCCCTGCGCCTGCCCACGGTCCCGGAGGACCTCAAGGGGTTCGTGATCGGGGTGCCGAAGGAGTACTTCCCGCCCGAGCTCGACCCCGGTGTGCGGCGGGCCTGCGAGCGGGCGGTCCGCATCATGCGGGACCTGGGGGCCGCCGTGCGCGAGGTCTCGCTGCCGCACACCGCCTACGCGGTCCCCACCTACTACATCATCGCTCCGGCGGAGGCGTCGGCCAACCTGGCGCGGTACGACGGCGTCCGCTTCGGCCCGCGGTTCGACCACGCGCCCGACGTTCGCGCCCTGTACCGGTCCACGCGGGGCGAGGGCTTCGGTGCGGAGGTGCGGCGCCGCATCCTGATCGGCACGTACGTCCTGTCGGCGGGCTATTACGACGCCTACTACCGGCGGGCCCAGCAGGTGCGCGCGCTCATCGCCCAGGACTTCCGCAACGTGTTCGACCGGGGCGTGGACCTGCTGTTCACTCCCACCACCCCCGCGCCGGCGTTCAAGGCGGGGGAGAAGCTCGCCGATCCGGTGCAGATGTACCTCAACGACATCTTCACCGTGACGGCCAACCTCGCGGGGCTCCCGGCGATGTCCGTGCCCATCGGGCGGGTGAACGGCCTGCCGGTGGGGGGGCAGTTCATCGGCCAGGCGTTCGTCGAGGACGACATGATCGAGGCGGCGTACGCGCTGGAGCGGGCGGTGCCCGCCCTCGAGGAGGCGGAGCGATGACGCGCGCCTGGGAGACCGTCATCGGGCTCGAGACGCACGTGCAGCTGCGGACGGCGTCGAAGATGTTCTGCGGGTGTTCCAGCACGTTCGGGGCCCCGCCCAACACCAACGTGTGCCCCGTATGCCTCGGCCTGCCGGGCGCGCTCCCCGCGCCCAACGAGCTGGCGGTGCAGCTCGCGGTACGGGCCGCGCTCGCGCTCGGCTGCACCGTGCACCCGCGCAGCGTGTTCGCGCGCAAGAACTACTTCTACCCGGACCTGCCCAAGGGATACCAGATCTCGCAGTACGACCAGCCACTGGCGACCGGCGGCTCGGTGTCTTACGTCGCGCCCGACGGGGCCGTCCGCACCGCCACGATCGTGCGCCTGCACCTCGAAGAGGACGCCGGCAAGTCGCTCCACGACCGGTTCGCCCGCGCGACGGCGGTCGACCTGAACCGGGCGGGGGTCCCGCTGGTCGAGATCGTGACCGGCCCGGACTTCCGCTCCCCGCAGGAGGCGCGCGCCTACCTGCTGACGCTCAAGCAGGTGCTCGAGTACGTCGGTGTGTCGGACTGCGATCTCGAGAAGGGCAGCCTCCGGGTGGACGCCAACGTTTCGGTTCGCCGCACCGGCGACACCGCCCTCGGCACGAAGACCGAGGTGAAGAACATCAACTCCTTCGCCTACGTCGAAAAGGCGCTGGGTCTCGAGCGCGACCGCCAGATCGCCGTGCGCGAGGCGGGGGGCGACGTGGAGCACCACACGATGCTCTACGATTCGAAGGCGAACGCGGTGCGGCCGCAGCGCGCCAAGGAGGAAAGCCACGACTACCGCTACTTCGCGGAGCCCGACCTCCCACCGCTGGTGCTGCGCGAGGAATTCGTGGCCGAGCAGCAGGGCCTGCTGCCCGAGCTGCCCGCGGCGAAGCGGGAGCGGTTCCGTTCGCAATACGCGCTCTCGGCGGAGCACGCCGCGGTGCTCGGCGCGAGTCGGGCGGTGGCCGACTACTACGAGAGCATCGTGCACGCGGGGGCGGAGCCCCAGGCGGCGGCGAACTGGGTGATGGGCGAGGCGCTCGCCGATGCCAAGGAGCACGCCGATGCCCTGCGGGTGCCGCCCGAATCGCTCGCCCGGCTGATCGCGCTGGTCAAGGGCGGGGCGGTGTCCCACGCGGCGGCGAAGAAGGTGTTCGCGGAGCTCGCCGCCCATGGCGGCGAGCCGCGCACCGTCGCCGAGGCGCTCGGCCTGGTGCAGGTGAGCGACGCCGGCGCGGTGACCGACTGGGTGAACGACGTGATCGCGGGGAACGCGCCCGAGGTCGTGCGCTATCGGGGCGGCGAGACCAAGCTCCTGCAGTTCTTCGTCGGCCAGGTGATGAAGGCGTCACGCGGCAAGGCCGATCCCAAGCTGGCCCAGCGGGTGCTGGAGGAGCGGCTGGCGGCCGGGTGACGCCGCCGGGCCCGCCGCGCTAGAGCTCGTCGCGCTCCCGCCAGGGCCGCTGCGCCCGGGACTGTCGCCAGTACCCGAGCGAGGCCCGCGGCAGGCCGAAATGCTCCTCCGCGGCCGATTCCACCACCTGCCGGTCGCGGCGGCCGCCTTCGCGCAGCGCGTGGCGCCGCATCCGCTTCGCCAACCCGAGCGCCTTGTCGCCGGACGGATCGAGCCGGCGTGCCGCCGCGTTCCCGTCGCCCAGCTGCTCCATCACGTACTCGAACGCGACCGCCATGTGGCGTTCGACGTCGGCGTCGGCCAGGTCCCAGCGGCTCTTCTCCGCGATCTGCTGGAAGGTCCACTGCCAGCTCTGCGTCTCGGTGAGATGCACCATGCCGCGGAACAGGCGGCGGCTGGTCTTCACGCTGAAGATGGTGGGCGAGAGGATGCCGTCCAGGTGCGTGTCGCTCGCCGTGTGATCGCGCAGGATCACCTCCTTGGCGGTGCGCGCGTAGGCGTCGCCGAGGTGCGTCTCGAAGCGGCTCTCCCAGTAGGAGTGCCCCAGCGCCGCGGTGCTGGCGGTCAGCACGAGCTGGCGCGGCACGAAGAAGTTGTGCGCGACGGTGTCGGCGGCGAGGTGCGAGAGGTAGCCCAGGCCGAAGGCCCGCAGCGGGTCGGTGGGCGCCAGGTCGTGGATTTCCTGGCCCACGTGCCACGAGTGGCAGTGCCGGCCGACCGGCGCGTACTTCTTCGCGAGGGACGTGTCCGCGGCGATGTTGCCGTAGAGGAAATCGAACGGGAACGCCCGCAGCAGGTCCGCGACGACGGTGGGGAGCTGGTGCAGGTTGGTCAGCACCGACTCGCCCAGAAAGACGTGCGTCCCCGGCGTCCAGGCATGCGCGGCAGACGGGAACAGCACGAGGGCCACGAGGGCCATGGCCAGAACCGCAACGACCCGTCCCCCCGCCCTCGTCCCGCGTCCCCGCCTCAGTTCGCCCTCCCGCGGCGCCGGGCCAGCAATCGGCGCGCCCACCGGAACCCGTGCAGCCCGCGCCGCACGTTCTTCAGGGTGGCGACCGCGTCGAGGGCCGTGTCCTCCACCTCTTCCTGCACGACCTCCGCCAGGGCATCCAGGTCCGCCAGGCGCTCCTCGGCCGCGTCCGCCGCCCGCACGATCCGCAGCCGGATGTCCCGGGACGCACCGACCAGGGCGTCCGCCTCGGCCCGGATGTCTCCCACGAGCCCCCGGACATCCGTCACGGCCGGCCCCGCCAGCAGGCGCACCGTCTTGAACAGGCCAGCCGCCGCCCGGGCGGCCAGCGCCAGCGCCACCGCGACCGCGAGCGTCGCGAGCGCGATGATCGCGAGGCTCACGGCGCCGACCACCGCCGCCCAAGTCGGTATCATGCCGAAAGTTGCGCCGGTGCGGCCGCGGGTGTCAACCGCGCGGCCACGCTTGACGCCCCGGCGGCGGCGGACCTACGTTGGCCGCCTATGTCCTCCTACTTCCGCGTCACCGGTGGGCGCCCGCTCGCGGGGGCCATCCGGCCCACCGGCAACAAGAACGCCGCCCTCCCGATCCTCGCCGCGACCGTCCTCGCCGACGGGCCCTGCCGCATCGACAACGTCCCCCGCATCCGCGACGTCGAGACGCTGCTCGAGTTGCTCCAGCATCTCGGCGCCACCGTGGAATGGCCCGGCGCGAACACGGTCGTCGTGAACACGGCCGGCGTCCAGCCCCGGGACCTCGATCCGGTCCTGTGCGCCCGCATCCGCGCGTCGATCCTCCTCGCGGGGCCGATGCTCGCGCGCTTCGGGCACGTCACGCTGCCGCCCCCGGGCGGGGACGTCATCGGGCGTCGCCGGGTGGATACCCACTTCCTCAGTTTCGAGCAGCTGGGCGCCGAGGTCACGCTGGGGCAGGCCTTCCGGCTCGATGCCCGGAGCGGCCTGGTGGCCGCCGACCTCTTCCTCGACGAGCCGAGTGTCACGGGGACCGAGAACGCCCTGATGGCGGCCGTCGCCGCCCGGGGCACGACCACGCTCCGCAACGCCGCCGGCGAGCCCCACGTCCAGGACCTCGCCCGGTTCCTGGTGAGCCTGGGGGCCGAGATCGAGGGGATCGGGAGCAACACGCTCACGATCCATGGGGGGCGCCGCCTGGCCAGCGGCGGCTGGACGCTCGGGCCGGACCACATCGAGGTCGGATCGTTCATCGGGTTGGCGGCGGTCACCAACGGTGCCGTGACGATCGAGGGCGTCCGTCCCGACGATCTGCGCGCCACGCTCCTCGCCTTCGACCGGTTGGGCGTCCGGCCCCGGCTCGAAGGGACGAGTCTGATCGTGGACGCCGACCAGGAGCGCCGCATCCGGCCCGACCTGGGCGGCCACGTCCCCAAGCTCGAGGACGGACCCTGGCCCGCGTTCCCGGCCGACATCATGTCCATCGCCATCGTGGTGGCGACTCAATGCGAGGGGCTCCTGCTGGTCTTCGAGAAGATGTTCGAGTCACGGCTGTTCTTCGTGGACAAGCTGATCGGGCTGGGCGCCCGCATCGTCCTGTGCGATCCGCACCGTGCCGTGATCTCCGGCCCCTCTCCGCTGCGGGGCGGCGTGGTCGAGAGCCCCGACATCCGGGCCGGGATGGCGATCCTGCTCGCGGCCCTCGCCGCCCAGGGCGAATCCGAGATCCACAACATCGGCCAGATCGAGCGG
>DASPFU010000079.1:0-8818 GCA_035620935.1 Gemmatimonadales bacterium | reverse complement strand
CCAAGACCGGCCCCTCGACGGACGCGGAGGTCCTCGAGCAGCTCGCGGCCCTCGGTCATGAGGTCCCCCGCCTGCTGCTCGAGTATCGGGAGATCGCGAAGCTCAAGTCGACCTACGTGGACGCGCTGCCGGCGTACATGCACCCGGAAACGGGCCGGATTCACACCAGCTTCAATCAGGTCGGAGCCGCCACGGGCCGGCTCTCCAGCAGCGATCCCAACCTCCAGAACATCCCGGTCCGGACGGCCCGCGGTGGGAGTATCCGGCGGGCGTTCGTCGCCGCCCCGCGGCACCAGCTGCTGGTGGCGGACTATTCCCAGATCGAGCTCCGCCTGCTGGCGCACCTCTCCGGCGACCCGCTGTTCATCGAGGCCTTCGAGCGCGGCGGGGACATCCACCGCCAGACGGCCGCCCTGATCTTCGGCGTGGCCCAGGACCAGGTGACCCCGGAGATGCGGGCGCGCGCCAAGACGATCAACTTCGCGACGATCTACGGCCAGGGGCCGTTCGCGCTGGCCCGCCAGCTCGGGATCACCCAGGACGAAGCGCGCGCGTTCATCGCGCAGTACTTCACCCGGTTCGCCGGCGTGCGCGACTGGCTCGACCGCACGGTGGCGCTGGCTCGCGCGCAGGGATACGTCGAGACGATCTTCGGCCGGCGGCGTTACATCCCCGAACTGAAGGACCGGAACTTCAGCGTCCGCGCGTTCGGCGAGCGTACGGCGACGAATTCCCCCCTCCAGGGTTCGGCCGCGGACCTCATCAAGGTGGCGATGATCCGCCTCCACGCGGCGCTCCGCACGGGCGGTCTCGGGGCCCGATTGCTGCTGCAGGTGCATGACGAACTGATCCTCGAGGTCCCCGACGGCGAGCGTGACGTCGCCCGAACACTGGTGAAACGCGAGATGGAAGGGGCGGCCGCGCTGCGGGTACCGCTGGTCGTAACCATCGGTGTGGCAACGAATTGGCTCGATGCGAAGGGGTGAGCATGAGTCTTGCGCTCCCACGCCCCGGTCTTCATCATGTACGCGGGTTCGGCCGGGAGGGCGACCGTTGAGAAGCACGCGCGGATTCACCCTGATCGAGCTGCTCATCGTGGTCGTGATCATCGGGATTCTCGCGGCGATCGCGATTCCGAAGTTCGCGAACACCAAGGGCAAGACCTACATCGGGGCGATGAAGTCGGACCTGCGCAACCTGGCGACCGCGCAGGAAGCGTTCTTCTACGACAGCGCCTTCTACACCAGCAGCCTGACGCAGCTCAATTTCTCGCCCACCACCGGCGTGTCCCTCACGATCAACGTGATCGCGGGTGGCTGGAACGCGCAGGCGCAGCATACGCTCACCCCGTCGCGGTGCTATCTCTTCGCCGGAGCGGGCCCAGCGATCGGGCCGGCCACCGTCGAAGGGCGCATCACCTGTCAGTAGCCCGGAACTACCGGGAGTTCACGCGCCGCCGCGAGGGGTTGTGCTTCGCCCTCGACGGCGGCGTCTGGCTTCACCGGCACCGCGTGCGCGGCGAGCGGATGGCGCACCTGGTGAGCGCCGATCGGGAGGGGCTGCTCGCGCTCGGCCGCGCGCTGGGGCTGCACCCGGCGTGGCTGCAGTACAAGCCGCTCAAGGACCCGCGGACGGGCGAGCGGCGGCCCGCCTGGCACTGGGATCTGTGGGAGCGCGCGCTCGACCGCCTCGACGGGCTCGGTGGCTGACGCCACGCCGGTCGCGCGTCCCCGTCATTCCTCGGGTTCGGTCACGTGGCCGCGGACCCCGGGCCACCAGTTCCACCGGCCGGCGATGTGCATGATGGCGGGGACGAGGATCATGCGGATGATGGTCGCGTCGAGCAGCACGGCGATCGCCAGGCCGAAGCCGATGAACTGGACCGCGAGCACGCGGGAGAACGCGAAGACGCCGAACACCAGTACCATGATCACCGCCGCGAAGGTGATCACCGAGGCGGTGGCCGAGAGCCCTTCCATGGTGGCATGGTCGTTCCGTCCGGTGTGGTCGAAGACCTCCTTGATGCGGGCCAGCAGGAACACCTCGTAGTCCATCGAGAGCCCGAACACCGTCGCAAAGACGAGCACGGGGACCACGACGAAGATCGCCTCGGTCGGTCCCTCGAGCCCGAACACCCCCGCCCCCAGGCCCTCCTGGAACACGAGGACCGTCAGGCCGAACGCGGCCCCCACGGAGAGGCAGTTGAGGAGGACGGCCTTGAGCGGCACGAGCAGCGAGCGGAACGCGATGAACAGCATCAGTGCGGTGGTGGCGAGGATCAGGCCAACGACGCTCGGCAGATCGGCCAGGAGCTCGTCCTGCAGGTCGACGCTCGTCGCCGCGAACCCCCCGACGACGATCTCGGCCCGGTCGAGCCCCCGGATGCTCCCCTGCGCCAGCGCACGCACCCGGCGGGCCAGATCCATCATCCCCGTGAATCCGACCGTGTCGGCCGGGATCACGTCGATCAGGGTGGTGCGCCCGTCGGCGGAGAGATAGGCGTTGAAGAATTCGGGGTAACGGTCCCGGACGGCCTGGGGGTCACTGTAGAACAGGAAGAGCTGCAGGGCCGAGAGCCCGGGACGGACGGTCGCGACGCCGCGGACGCTGCTGACGCGCGGCTCCCCCCGCAGCGAGTCGGACAGCGCCTTCAGGCCGCGCAGGCGCGGACCGGCGAGGGCGGTCTCGCCCTGGGGAAGCTGCACGACCACGCGCACCGGCGTGATCACGCCCGCGGCGCCCATCTGACGCAGTGCCGCGAGCCCCTGGCCCGACTCGGTGCCGGGCGGGAACCAATTGGCGGCCGGCAATCCGAAGCGGATCCCCACCAGCGGGTAGCTGCACAGGGCGATGATCGAGCCGCCGATGGCGATGGCGCGCCACGGCCGGCGGCCCAGCCACCGGGCCCAGCGTTCCCAGCCGGTCGGGGCGTGGACGCGCGCCAGCGGGCGTGCGAGCCAGCGCGGCCGGTCGATCTGCCGGCCCAGGATGGCGAGCAGCGCCGGGAGGAGCGACACGGCCAACAGCACCGCGACGCCGACGACGATCAGCCCTCCGAGGCCGACCGACTTCGTCTCGGAGAGCGGGGTCGTCAGCAGGGCCGCGAACCCGACCACCACCGTCAGCCCCGACGTGAGCACGGCGACCCCGGCCGTCTGGATCGTGCGGACGGCGGCATCCCGCGCCGAGAGGCCGCGGCTCATCTCCTCGCGGAACCGCGTCACGATCAGGAGCGAGTAGTCGATGCCCACGCCCAGGCCGACCATCGTGGCGATGTTGAGCACGAACACCGACATCGCGGTCCACTGCGCCACGAGCGTCACGAGACCGAGGGAGATCGTGATCGCCAGCATGCCGATCAGCACCGGCAGGACGGCGGCGACGAGGGCGCCGAAGGCGATGATCAGGACGAGGAGCGTCAGCGGGACCACCCGGCGCTCGCCCAGCGCCGCGTCCTCCGCGCTGACGGTGCGCACGTCGTAATCGAGCGCCTGCTGCCCGGTGACCTTGACGTCGAACCCGCTGCTCTCGGGGGTACGGGCGAGCGCGTCGCGCAGCGCCGCCCGCAGGTCCGGAACGAGGTTCTGCCGGATGTCGTCGTTGGCCGCGGGCGCCAGGGCCGCGATCAGGAACGTGGTGCGGCGGTCGCGGCTCACCAGCACGGAATCACCCAGCGTGCGGAGCGAGAAGACCTGGGTGACGTAGGGCTTGCGGGCGATGGCGTGGGTGAGCGTGTCGAGCAGGGCATCGTAGCGCGGGTGCGTGACGGCGACGGGACCCTGCACGACGAGCGCCACGTAGTCGGCGATCGGGCCGGGGAACGCCTCGGTGATGAGCTGCTTCGCCCGGGCGGCGCCGGTGGCCCGTTCGTAGGCGCCCCGGACGACGAGCGCTTCCTGCACGTGTGACGCCCGCGGCGCGAGCAGCAGGGCCACCGCCGCCCACCCCGCGATCACCCAGCCGCGAAAGCGGACGAGCCACTTCGCGACGGCGGCGCTCACCTACTGCCGATCCATAACGTGGGCCCGAATCATACGCCTGTCAGCCCCGCCAAAGCTAGCGGCGGACTGCCGCTCCCCGCGATATTGCGTCCATGGCCGGGCGCGCGAGTTCGTCGTGGATCGCCGCGACCGCCGTGCTGATCGCCGGTGCGGTGGTGTGGGACGTGGCGCGGCGTGCGATGCGCCCGGCACCGGCTCCCATCACCCCGCCGGCGGGTGCGGTCGCGGCGTCGGCGGCCGCGCCCACGGGCGGGGTCAGTCGATCGGGCGCCGGGCCACCGCCCCCTGCCCGTGTCGGCTACACCGAGCAACTGGCCCGCGCGGAGATCCGGCGCCGCATTCGGGCGAGCGCCGGCATCGCTTACCTCGACGCGATCATGGCGACCAGCGGCGACTCGATGCTGCACCGCTGGGACCGCCGCGTGATCGACGCCGTCCGCGTGTTCCTCGGCGAGGGGCGCCCGCCCACCTACCGGGCCGAGTTCGGGGACGCGGTGCGGAGCGCGTTCGCGCGCTGGGCGGCCGCGGGCGTCCCCGTGCGCTTCACGCTGCTGGCGGATTCGGGCACCGCGGAGGTGCGCATCCACTGGCGGATCCAGTTCGAGATCGAGCGCACCGCGCAGACCGATCTCACCTGGGACGCGGACGGGCACCTCGAGTCGGGCGCGGTCACGTTCGCGCTGTTCGATCCCCAGGGACGCCCGATGGCGCCCGACGACATCCGCGTCGTCGCGCTCCACGAGATCGGCCACCTCATCGGACTCGATCACTCCCCCGATTCGGCCGACATCATGTTCCCCGTGGCGAAGGTGCGGGACCTGTCGGATCGGGACATCCAATCCGCGCTGCTGCTCTACGACCTCCCGCCGGGGAGCATCCGCTAGGAGGGACCATGGTGCGCGCGCTGGACGTCCTCGTCGGGCACGAACCGGGTGGCAGCGGCCTCGCCGGCGTGCTCGATGCGCGGGTGCGGCCGGCGAGCCTCGCGCACCCCGAGGGCGACGGTGCCGTGCGCTGCGTCGCCTGCGGTCACCGCTGCCTCGTCCGGCCCGGCCGGCGGGGCATCTGCAAGGTCCGCTTCAACCGGGAGGGCACGCTCTTCGCCCCGTGGGGGTACGTCGCGGCGCTCCAGTCCGATCCCACCGAGAAGAAGCCGTTCTTCCACGTCCTGCCGGGCAGCCACACGCTGACCTTCGGGATGCTGGGGTGCGACTTTCATTGCGGCTATTGTCAGAACTGGCTCACCTCGCAGGCGCTGCGCGACCCCGCCGCGGGCGCTGCCCCGACCGACGTCACACCGGAGCAGCTCGCACAACTCGCGGTCGCCCGGGGCGCCCGCCTGGTGGGATCGTCGTACAACGAGCCGCTGATCACGGCGGAGTGGGCCGTGGACGTGTTCCGGCGGGCGCGGCCGCTGGGTTTGCGGACGGCGTTCATCTCGAACGGGAATGCGACCGCCGAGGTGCTCGACTTCATCCGGCCATGGACCGACTGCTACAAGATCGACCTCAAGGCGATGACCGACCGGGCCTACCGCCAGCTGGGTGGCGTGCTCGCGCACGTGCTCGACGCCGTCCGGATGGCGCACGCGCGCGGGTTCTGGGTCGAGATCGTGACCCTGGTCGTTCCGGGCTTCAACGATGACCCGGACGAGCTCGCGCGCGCCGCGGGGTTCATCGCCGGGGTCTCACCCGACATCCCCTGGCACGTCACCGCGTTCCACCAGGACTACCGCATGACCGACCACGCCGCCACGACCGCCGAGGCGCTCGTGCGCGCGTGCGAGATCGGCCGGGAGGCCGGGCTCCACTTCGTGTACGCGGGCAATCTGCCCGGTCGGGTCGGACGCTGGGAGCACACCTGGTGCCCCGGGTGCGGTGAGCTGCTGATCGAGCGCCACGGCTACCACATCGCCCGCCAGCGCGTGGAGGCGGACGGGTGTTGTCCGGCCTGCCGCCGACCCATCCCCGGGATCTGGGCGTGACCCTCCTGCTGGCGCTCCAGGTCGCCGCGGGACTCGTGGCGCCGACCGCGCCGCGGGCGCGCTTCGACGGCGCCCGCTTCGACGCCATCGTGGAGGACGGCATCCGCCGGGGCGCCTACCCCGGGGCGGTGCTGGTGATCGGCCGGCGCGACTCGGTGCTCTACGCCCGGGGGTACGGCCACCTCACCTGGAGCGGGAGCAGCGCCGTCCCCGATCCCGACGGCACCATCTGGGACCTGGCCTCCCTCACCAAGGTGGTGGCCACCACGACGGCGCTGATGCTGCTGGTCGAGCGGGGCCGCGTAGCCCTCGATAGTCCGGCGGTGCGCTACCTGCCGGATTTCCGCGCCGCCGGCACGGCCGGGATCACGCTGCGCCACCTGTTGAGTCACACGTCGGGCCTGCGCGCCTATCTGCCGCTGCACACGCTCGCGCCGTCGCGCGATTCGGCCCTGCGGCTGGTGTACGCGGAGCGGCCCATCGCCCGACCGGGCGACCGCGTGATCTACTCGGACCTGAACGCCATCCTGCTGGGGGAGCTGGTGCACCGCGTGGCGGGGGTACCGCTCGACACCCTCACCGCGCGCGAGCTGGCGGCGCCGTTGGGGTGGCGACGCACGGCGTTCCGGCCCCCCCGCGCGTGGCGCCCGTCCATCGCACCCACGAACCTGTGGCGGGGGCATCCCCTCGCGGGCGAAGTGAACGATCCCAACGCCCACCGCCTGGGCGGCGTCGCCGGCCACGCCGGCCTGTTCGGCACCGGCAGCGAGCTGGCTCGGTTCGCCCAGCTGATGCTGGCCGAAGGCGTGGTCCCGGGGACGCACACCCGCCTGCTGCGCGCCGAGACGGCGCGCGCCTTCACCGCGGTGGCGGTCCCACGACGCGGCTCGGCCAGCGCCCGCGCGCTGGGCTGGCAGGCGACGCCCACGGACGAGGCGGTCTCGAGCGCGGGCACGCTGCTCGGTCCGCGCACCTACGGGCACACCGGCTGGACCGGCACGTCGCTGTGGATCGACCCCGACCGGGACCTGTTCGTGCTGCTGCTCACGAACCGGTCGTTCGCGCCGCGCTCGAAGTCGTCGTTCACGGTCCTGAAGGAGGTGCGCGGGAAGGTGGCGGATGCCGCGGCCCGGGCGAGCGATGGCACCTGAGCGGCCGACCCTCGTGTACGACGGTTCCTGCGGCCTGTGCACCGATGCCGCGGGGCTGGTGCGGCGCTGGGACCGCGCCCGGCGGATCGACGTCGTCCCGTTCCAGGATGAGGCACGGGTGGCCCGGTTCGGCATCGCGGTGTCCGGCTACGCCGCGGCACTGCACCTCCTGCTGCCCGACGGCCGCGTCTACGCGGGGGCCGACGCCGTGCCCCCACTCGTGCGCCTGCTGCCGGGAAAGCGCTGGCTCGGCTGGCCGTGGGCGGTGCCGGGGGTGGCGGGCCTGGCGCGGCGCGGGTACGCGATGATCGCGGCGCGGCGGCACTGCATCCCCGGGGCGTCGGTTGACGGCGCCGCTACCGGGTCGGTAGGTTCGCCTCGATGACGGCCCCGGCCCCCAGCGCCCCCGCTCCGCTGACGCCCGAGGTCGTGCGCCAGGTCCTGCGCAAGGTCAAGGACCCGGAGCTCGACCTCAACATCGTGGACCTCGGCCTCGTCTACGACGTCGAGGTCGCCGACGGCCAGGTCGCCATCAGGATGACGCTCACGTCCCCCGGGTGCCCCGCCGGACCGATGATCACGAACGACGTCTATCGCCAGGTGCGTGAGCTCGATGGCGTGAACGATGTCGACGTGGAGATCGTGTGGGAGCCGTACTGGACCCCGGAGCGGATCGAGCCGAAGATCCGCGCGATGATGGGCTTCTAGCCGAGCGCCGCCAGCAGCACGTCCCCCAGCAGATCGATCTGCCAGCGCCGGAGCTCCGCGAGCCGGGTGAGCCCGGCACGATCCGTCGCCCCCGCGCGCGCCACCGCTTCGAGGGCGACGCGGCCCAGCAGCACGCCCGGATCGATCCCGAGACGCTCGGCGGCGGCGTTGCGCGCTGCCCGAACACGCTGGAGGCGGTGCTCGAACTCGAGGTCGCGCGGGGCGCGGCGGGTGCGTTCCGGCCGCGGGAGATCCGCGTCCGCGAGCCGCTGGGCGCGACTGACCGCGGCGAGCAGCGCGGCACCGTGGCGGTGCGCGAGCGCCGTTGGCAGCTCCCGCACCCGCGCCAGGGCCGCGGCGTCGCTCGGCGTGGCCCGGGCCACGGCCAGCAACGCCTCGTTCCCCACGATCCGGAAGAGCGCCCGGTCCTCCCGCTCCGCGACTCCCTCTCGCCACGCCCAAAGTTCCCGCAGCGCCGCGAGCTGGCGGGGGCCGAGCTGCACGGCGCCCTTGGCACGGAGAAAGGCGGCATCCTGGTCGGTCGGGCCCGTCCACCGCAGCCCCTCGAGGCGCTCGAACTCCTCCTCCGCCCAGGCCAGCCGGCCGAGCGCCCGCAGCCGTTCCGCCAGCGCGTCCCGGAGCGCGGGCAGGTGCCGGACGTCGTCGGCCGCGTACGCGACCATGCCGGCCGACAGGGGACGCTGCGACCAGTCCGCCTTCTGGTGGACCTTCGCCAGCGCCACCCCCGCGTATCGCTGGAGCAGGGCGGCGAGGCCGATGGCGGGCTCCCCGGCGAGCTGCGCGGCGATGCGCGTGTCGAACACCCGGCGGGCGTGAAAACCGTAATCACGGTCCAGGATGCGCAGGTCGTAGTCGGCATCGTGGAAGACTTTCTCGACCGTAGGGTCCGAGAGGAACGTCCCGAGGGGGCCGAGGTCGGTCGCCGCCAGCGGATCGACGAGGGCGGTGCGGGA
>DASPFU010000078.1:0-16198 GCA_035620935.1 Gemmatimonadales bacterium | reverse complement strand
AAGGCGCGCGGGATCCGGCAGTTGTACGTCGCGGGCCTGCATACCGATTGCTGCGCCCGGCACACGTCGGGGGACGCCTTCCAGAAGGGGTACGACCTGGTGTGGGTGACCGATGCCCTGCAGGCGTTCACCGAGGAGGCGCACCGCCAGGGGCTCGAGTATTTCAAGGCGTGGTACGCCACCGATCCGGCCCGACAGTTCCGGACCGCCGACGACGTGGTGCGGGAGCTGCGCGGCGCGCGGCAGGAGGCGCTGGCGGCTCGCTGATCGGGCGAGCCTGATATGGACTTGGTCCCCGCGCCTTCCCAGGTCGGCGAGCTCGCCGCCGCGTTCCTCCAGACGGCGATCACGCTGGGGCTCGCCGGCCTGTTCGTGTTCCTGTACCACCGGCACCGCCTGCCGTCCTTCGCCTGGTGGGCCGTCGCGTGGTCGCTGTACGCGCTGCGGCTCGGCGCCATCATCAGTTTCCTGCTGTGGCCCGACCGCGGGTGGTTGTACTGGCATCAGGTCGCCACCGGGTGGGCCGCCCTGGCCCTGCTGTGGGCAGCTCTGGTGTTCTCGCTGCAGCTGCGGTGGCGTCCCGGCTACTGGGTCGCCGTGCTGTTCCCGCCGACCTGGTCGTACGTGGCGATCTACCGCCTCGACAACTTCATGCTCGCCGCCGGGCCGGCGGTGGCGTTCCTCTCGGGCGCCACCCTGTGGACCGCGTGGGCGTTCTGGCGGCACTATCGCGCCACCGGCTCGGGCCCCGCGCGCTTGGTCGCCGGCACGTTGCTGCTGTGGGGACTGCACCACTTCGACTATCCCTTCCTGCGGGCGCGGGGCGCGTGGAACCCGTGGGGATACTACCTCGACATCGTGTTCATCCTGGGGATGGGACTGGGGATGCTGCTCCTGGTGCATGAGGACCTGCGGCGGGGCCTGGCCGAGCGCACGGCCGACCTGGAGCGACTGGCCGCGCGCATGGTGCACCAGCACGAAGAGGAACGGCGGCGACTGTCGCGGGAGCTGCACGACGAGACGGCGCAGGTCTTCTCGGCCGTCAAGCTGCAGCTCGGCCTGGCGCGGGAGGCCGCGCCGGCGGCCCTCGCGCCGCGGCTCGACCGGGCGCTCGAGCTGGTGAACGAGGGGATCCAGAGCCTGCGCAGCCTCACCAACGACCTGCGGCCGTCGCTGCTCGACGATCTCGGCCTGCTGCCGGCGCTGCGGGCCCTGGCCACGGCTTGCGAGGAGCGCACCGGGCTCGTGGTGCGGCTCGCGCTGCCCGACGCGCTCCCCGCGCTGTCGGACGACGCGGAGCTCGCGCTCTACCGCACCGTCCAGGAGGCGCTGGCCAACGTGGTGCGCCATGCCGAGGCGACGAGCGTCGACGTGGCCCTGGCGGTGACCGGCGGACAGATCGCCGTCACGGTCTCCGACGACGGCCGCGGGCTCCCCGCCGGGTGGTCGCCCGAGGCGCTGCGGCGGGACGGGCACGTCGGACTCGCGGGCATGCGCGAGCGCGTGGCGGCGCTCGGCGGGGCGATCACGCTGAGCGCCCGCCCCGCAGGGGGCGTGGCGCTCGCGGCGCGCCTGCCGGTGGCCGACCGGGGGGCGGCATGAGCGACGCGCCGATTCGCGTGCTGCTGGTGGACGACCATGTCGTGGTGCGCGAAGGACTGCGGCACGTCCTCGGCGCCGCCCAGGGGTTCGACGTGGTGGGTGAGGCGGGCACCGGTGCCGAGGCGCTGGCCCTCGCCGCCGAGCGGCGGCCCGACGTGATCCTGCTCGACCTCACGATGTCGGGGATGTCGGGGCTCGAAGTGACGGCGGTGCTGCGCGAGCGGCTGCCCGAGCTGCGGGTGCTGGTGCTGTCGATGCACGAGCAGGACGAGTACGTGGTCGCCGCGGTGCGCGGTGGGGCGCACGGCTACGTCCTCAAGGACGCCGATCCGGGCGAGCTGCGGGCGGCGATCCGCGCGGTGCATGGCGGCGCCGGGTACTTCAGCCCCGCCGTGGCGCGGCACCTCGGCGCCGCCGTGCGCGGCGAGGTGCCAGCGGACGCCCCGCGCGACCGGCTCGAGCGGCTCACGCCGCGCGAGCGGGAGGTGCTCGCGCGCGTCGCCGCGGGCCACACCAACCGCGAGATCGCGACGCAGCTGGGCATCTCGCCCCGCACGGTGGAAAGTCATCGTGAGAGCCTGATGAAGAAACTCTCACTGCGCAGCGTCGCCGAGCTCACGCGCTTCGCGCTACAGTCCGGTCTCGTCGGAGGTTAGCGCGGCCCTCCGCATTTCTACGGAGCCGGCGGCTCCGGTCCGTTCCCACTAACCCGACAGCGGCGGTCCCTCTCAATTGGACCCGTCGGCGCCATCAGCGGCGCCGGTGTGGTGCACCGTTCTCTCGAGGGATCCTGCCATGACCCGTTCCCGTTCGCTGCTCCTCGCGCTCGCGCTGGCCACGCCGCTCGCCGCGCAGACGCGCCCCGATACCGCCGCCTCGCGCGACACCGTCTACCTCACGCCGATCGCGGTGACGGCGACGCGCTCGCCGACCGACGTGTTCCTCACGCCGGTGCCGGTGGACGTGTTCGATCGCACCGCCATCCGCGGCCGGGCGCCGAACAGCGTCGCGGACCTCTTCCGCGGGCGCGCCGGGCTGGACGTCAGCGGCGTGGGGCTCAATCAGGTGCGGCCGGTCATCCGGGGTCAGCGCGGCCAGCGCATCCTGCTGGTCGCCGACGGGCAGCGCCTCAACAACACGCGCCGCCAGCAGGACTTCGGCGAGGTCCCCGCGCTGATCGACGTCGCCGCGGTCGACCGCGTCGAGGTGGTGCGCGGCCCGGCGTCGGTGCTGTACGGCTCCGACGCGATCGGTGGCGTGGTGAACGTGATCACCCGGTCTCCCGAGACGGCCGGCCTGCACGGCTCCGGAGGCGTGCGTTACTCCGGCGCCGACGACCAGGAGCGGCTGTACGCGAACGCCGCCGGCCGGTTCGGCCGCTGGGGGGTGCAGGTGGGCGGGGCGGTGCGCGGGTCGCGCGACTACGACGCGCCCGCCGGCACGTTCGGCAACATCACGCTCGCCGATCCGACCCGTGTGAACGACACCGGCGGCTCCGACTGGAGCGTGGACGCGTACCTCGGGTATCGGCTGGCCGACAATCACGAGGTGTTCGCGCGCCTCGACCGCTACGACGCCGACACCGCCGGATTCGGCTACATCGACCCGGCCGAGTACGCCCCGGGGGACCCCACCATCCGCATCACCTACCCCGCGCAGGCGTTCACCAAGGTCGGCTTCGGCTATCGTGGCACGAGCCTCGGCTCGGTGCTCGCCGACCGGCTCGAGGTGCTGGGGTACGTCCAGGACAATGAGCGCAAGCTCGATCTCGACGTGTTCATCCCGATCCCCGGCCCGCCCGGCGCCGGGATCGACATCGACCAGCGCAACTGGACCGACCTGCGTACGCTGGGCGCCCGGGTCGAGGCGAAGAAGCTCGCCACGCCGGCACTCGCGCTGACGTACGGGGTCGATGCGTTCCGTGACCGGTCGGAGAACACGGACGTGAACACGACGGCGTTCGTGAACATGGGCCCGATCCCGCCGAGTGTGGATTCGGTGCCCTCGGTGCCCAACGGCACCTACACCAGCGCCGGCGTGTTCGCGCAGGGGGACCTCGCCGTCGCTTCCCGCTTCTCCGTGATCCTCGGCGCGCGATATCAGTACGTGCGGGCCGCGACCGAGCCGACGCCGAACGTCACCGCGCCGACGGTCACCTCGATCGACCAGACCGTGGTCGGGGCCGCGAGCGGCATCTACCGCGTGAGCGAGGCGGTGAGCCTGGTCGGCACGGTCGGCCGCGCGTTCCGGTCGCCCAATCTGGTCGAGCGGTTCTTCAACGGAGTCACCCCCGAAGGGATCGCCTACCAGTCGCCGAACCCGGACCTCACGGCGGAGACCAGCTTCAACGTCGACCTCGGTCTGCGGGTGCGGAGCGGCCGCGTCTACGCCGAGGGGTTCGTGTTCCAGAACGATATCCGGGACGGCATCCGCATCGCCGCCACGGGGGACTCGGTGAACGGGCTGCCCGAGTACCAGAACACCAACGTCGACAAGCTGCGGTTTCGGGGCGTCGAGCTGTCGGGCCAGGTGCGCGGGCCGGCGGGCACGTCGCTCAGCGTGGCCTTCACGCACCTCGATTCCGAGAACGTGCTCGATCCGAGCAACCCCGTCGGCGAGACGTTTTCGACGAGCTACCGCGCCGCGCTGCGCTTCGACGACCCGCGCGACCGCTTCTTCGCGGAGTACGAGCTGCGCGGCAACGGTGACCGCAAGGATGTGCTCCCGGGCACCAACCCGGTAGGCGCGACGCTGCCGGCCTTCCTGGTGCACAACGCGCGCGCCGGGGTGACGGTGTTCCGGCGCGGCCTCCACACGCAGCGCCTGGGCCTCGCGGTGCTCAACTTCACCGACGTGCTCTACGCCGAGTTCACCAACGTGAGCTTCTTCCGCCCGGAGACGGGCCGGAACCTGTTGTTGACCTATGACGTGACGTTCTGACCGACGTGGAACGCGGAACGTGGAGCGCGGAACGGATGCCCTGAGGTCCGATCCGCGCTTCGCGCTCCTGGAGCTCGCGAGGCCGTGATGCCCACGTTCGTCCATTACATCCCGATCCTCACGACCGTCCTCGCGGCGCTGTTCGCGACGGCCGTGTTCCGTCGCTGGCGGAGCCGCGGCGGCGCGCACCTCCTGTGGTGGACCATCGGGCTCGCCGCGTACGGCGCCGGCACGTTCACCGAGGCGGCGGTGACGCTGGTCGGCTGGCACGAGCCGCTGTTCCGCGCCTGGTACGTCACCGGCGCATTGCTGGGCGGCGCACCGCTCGCGCAGGGGACCGTCTACCTGCTGCTGCCGCGCCGGACCGCGCACCGGCTCACCGCCGTGCTGCTGCCCGTGATCGCGCTGGCCGCCGCATGCGTGCTGCTGTCGCCGATCGACCACGCGGGCGTCGAACCCCACCGCCTCACCGGCCGGGTGCTCGTCTGGTCCTGGGTGCGCGCGTTCAGCCCGTTCATCAACCTGTATGCGTTCGTGTTCCTCGTCGGCGGCGCGGTCCTGTCGGCGATCCGCTACGCCCGGGTCCCGGGCCAGCGTCACCGGTTCACCGGGAACGTGCTGATCGCCGTGGGTGCGCTGCTTCCCGGCATCGGCGGGAGCGCCACGCGGTTCGGACACACCGAGGTGCTGTACGTGACGGAGCTGATCGGGCTGGTGCTGATCCTCGCTGGCTATCGCCGCATCGTCGGCGGCCCGGCCACAGTGGCGGCCGCGGCTGGCGGGGCTGGCCCGGCAGTCCACGCCCCGTAACTTCCGCCGGGTCACCCAGCGGAGGGGCGCATGCAGCAGGTCAAGGGCAGTGTGCTCAAGGCGCGGCTCGCGTTCGTGGAGGACCACGGCGGCACCGCGGCCGTGGGCCGTGTGCTGGCGGTCCTCGCCCCCGACGAGCGCGCGGCGCTGGGCACGGTCCTCACCATGAAGTGGTATCCCTTCGAGCTGGGCCAGCACCTCGACGAAGCCATCGTGCGGGAACTCGGCGGCGGCCGCCGGGACTTCTTCGAGAAGCTGGGCGCGGCCTCGGCGGACAAGAACCTCACCACGCTGCACCGCGCGTTTCTGGTGGAAGGGGATCCGCACGCCTTCCTTGGCAAGGCCCCGCAGATCTACGCGCTCTACTATGAGACCGGCCGGCGGGAGTATGCGCGGACCGGCGACCGGGCAGGGGTGTTGACCACCACCGGCGCCGAGACGTTCAGCACGCCCGACTGCCTCACCGTGGTGGGGTGGTACCGGCGGGCGCTCGAGCTGTGCGGCGCGAGCGGCGTCCAGGTCGTGGAAGAGGAATGCCGCGCCCGTGGGGGCGCGGTCTGTCGCTACCGGGTCTCCTGGGCGTAGCCCCACAGAAAGCCCCGCCCGTGGGGCTTTCCCGTCGCCCTTGCGAGCCCCGGGAAGGACGGCCATTCTCCTCCCCCTCTCGGGTCCCTGTTCCGCGCTTCGCATGGAGGCTCGCTATGGTCAGCCTGCGCATCCGGTTCGTGACGTTCACCGCGCTCGTAGTCGTCCTGTACGGTGCCCCGGCGGCGGCTCAGACTGGCGGGATCTCGGGCGTGGTGCGCGACGCCCGCGGCCTCCCGATGGCGGGGGCCACCATCACGGTCACGAACCAGGCCACGAGTGCGTCCAGCCGCGCGACCACGGTCGCCGACGGCCGGTACGCCGTGTCCGGTCTCGCGCCCGGCGCCTACACCGTCTCGGCGTCGCTGCCCGGCGTGCGCCGGCAGTCCTACCGCGACATACAGATCGTGGCGGACGCGACCGTCTCGCTCGACTTCGCGCTGCAGCCGCTGGTGCTCGACGCCATCACCGTGACGGCGACGCTCCGCGAGCAGGAGGTGATCGACGTCCCGTTCTCCGTCGCCGCCCCCACGGAAGAGGCCCTGCGCCTGCGCGGCGCGGACAACATCGAGGAGGTCGCCGAGAACGTCGCCGGGTTCAGCGTGCAGAACCTGGGCCCCGGCCAGAGCCAGGTCGCCATGCGCGGCACCTCGTCCGGCCAGATCGCCCGCGACCAGCCCGGGGTCAAGGAGCAGGTGAGCGCCTATCTCGATGACGCGGTCATCTCCCTCTCGCTGTTCACCCCGGACCTGGACCTGTTCGACGTCTCCCGCGTGGAGGTGCTGCGCGGGCCACAGGGGACCCTGTTCGGCTCCGGCTCCCTGGCGGGCACCGTGCGGTACATCAGCAACCAGCCCGAGCTCGGCGTCAGCAGCACCTTCGGCGAGGTGGGGATCAGCACGTTCGACGGCGGCAGCTCGGGCAACAGCGCCAAGCTCGGCTTCAACGTGCCGCTGGGCCAGAAGGCGGCGTTCCGGGTGGTGGGCTACGGCAACCGGATCGGCGGTTTCATGGACGCGGTGCAGCCCAACCTCCAGCTCGACGACGACGTCAACAGCAGTGACCGGAACGGGGTGCGGGCCGCCCTCAGGCTCGTCCCGAGCGAACGTCTCAGCATCATGCCGCGCGTCGTCTACCAAAAGGCGACGGCGGACGGCTGGAACCGCATCGACGCCTACAACATCCTCGCCAATCCGTACACCACCACGCGGCCCGCGGTGACGCTGGGCGAGCGCGAGCTCTTCACGCAGCTCAACGAGCCCTTCAGCGACGAGTTCCTGCTCAGCGACCTGAACCTGCAGTACGACTTCGGCGGGGTGCGGCTGACCTCGATCACCGCCTACACCCACCGGGACGTCCTGGTGGTCCGCGATGCCGGTGCGCTGACGTCCAGTATCACCGGTGGCAGCATCGGCCTGCCGCAGGAGATCTACGCGCTGGACGCCCCGCTCGACGACGCCACCCAGTCCAAGGTGTGGACCCAGGAAGTGCGCCTGGCCGGGGGCGGGAGTCGCCTCCAGTGGCTGATCGGCGGGTTCTACAGCAACAACAAGCGCGACTACGGCCAGAGCCTGCTGGTGGCCGGGTTTGACACGCTCGCGGCGCCCATCCTCGGGGCCCCCTTTGGCTTCACCGAGGGACTACGGGCGCCCAAGGACGTCCTGTTCTTCTCCGACCTGTCCTACGAGCTGACGCAGATCGCCGCCTTCGGCGAAGCGACGCTGTCCGTGGGGCCACGGCTCGCGCTCACGGGCGGCGTGCGCTACTACAACTTCGATGAGAACCGCGACCAGATCTTCGACGGCATCTTCGCCCACGACAGCACGGGGACCGCGGTGCTGTCGCAGCCCGGCTCGACCGACGCCAGCGGCGTGGCCCCGCGCTTCATGGCCAGCTACAAGCTGTCCGACGCGGTCACGCTGAACGCCCAGGCGTCGCAGGGCTTCCGGCTGGGCGGCATCAACGATCCCCTCAACCTCCCGCTGTGCACCGCCGAGGACTCGGTCACGTTCAGCGGCCGGGACTCCTGGAAGGACGAGAAGGCGTGGAACTACGAGGTGGGGGCGAAGTCCCGGCTGGCGGGCGGCCGCGTGTCCTTCAATGTGTCCGCGTTCTACATGGACATCCGCGACCTCCAATTGACGGTGACCGCGGGCTCGTGCTCCTCCCGGTTGATTTTCAACGTGGACAAGGCCCGCAGCCAGGGCCTGGAAGTGGAGTTCACGGCGAGCCCCAACGACCACCTGGACTTCTCGATCGCCGGAAGCCTGAACAACTCCGAGCTGCAGTCCACGATCACCTCCGCCGGGAACGTGGTCTCCGGCATGGAAGCGGGGAATCGCCTGCCCAGCGTGCCGGAGGTCCAGGTGACCTCCGCCGCCACGTATCAATGGCAGATGAGTGCGGGATCGCGCGCCTTCATCACCGGCAGCTACCAGTACATCGGGTCGCGCTACACGCAGATCGGCGACCAGGCGGATGGCTTCGGCACCGTCGATCTGAACTCGTTCGGCGCCAACACGATCGGTGGCCCCCTCACCGCGTCCACGTTCACGTTCGATCCGCTGCTGCCGGCGTACAACCTGCTCAACCTGCGCGTGGGCCTGATCCGCGAGAGCTGGGAGTTCGCGGTCTTCGTGAACAACCTGACCAACGAGCGGGCCTTCCTCGCCCTGGACCAGGAGCGGGGCACCCGCGCCCGAGTAGGCTACCTCACCAATCCGGCGCGATCGCTGGGGCTCACCCTGCGCTTCAGCTACTGAGTCGCAGTCCTCGCGGCAGTTGAAGTCGCCGGGCCCCGGGGAGTTCCTCGGGGCCCGGTTCGTTTCGGGAGCTTTGACTGCGTGACGCCGGGGGTGGGCGCCGGGATCACGCCATCGCGTCCGCCACCTGGCCGAACGCCCGCCGTCCTTCGTCCGCCGCGGGCCCCCAATGCTGCCAGCCGGCCAGCTCCGAGTGCGCGAACGCGATCCGCCCATGGGGGCGCCGGATCACGTCGCGTGGCGCGCGGCCGGTGGCACCGCCGAAGAAGCCGGGGAACGGGACCGAGAACGCGTGTCCCCACCGGTTCAGGATGAGCCCCGCCACGTCCCGCCCGGGATCGAACCCCGATGCGGCGAACAGCCGCATCATCTGGGCGTGGATCCTCCGCTCGAATTCGGCATACGGCGTGCTCAGCAGTTCGGTACGGCCCATGGTCGCCTGCACCCGCGGCGGCAGTCCCGGACGATGGAACGGCGTGTAGAACGTCAGGATCGTCGGCTGGTCCGGGTCCAGCGGAGGCCGGTAGGCGCCCACCTGCATCGGGATCCGGATGTTGCAGGTGTACCCGAAGCCACCCTCATCCTTGTCCCAGATCGCGGCCGTGATCCCCAGCCGATGGAGGAAGCGCCAGTTGGTGAGCGCCACGTTCGCCACCAGGTAGGGAGCGTGCACGAACTGCGCGTATGCCTCGCGATGTGCTGCCGGCAGGTCGCGGACCACGTACCGGTTCACCCAGCCTCCCGTGGCCATGATCACCGCCCGGGCCCGGACGGCGTGGTACCGGCCGTCGCGCGCATACACGACCCGCACCCCGGCGGATGCGGCATCCCCGTCGTGCTCCACCCGGACTACGGTGGCACCCAGGCGCATGCGGAGCGGCTGTCCCGTCCGATCGAGGGCCGCGAAGTTGATGCGCCCGGTGATGATGTCCTCGAAGCCGTCCGTCCCCGCGATGGCGTCCGGGATCAACCGCTTGATGAAGTAGCGGACGAAGCCCGAGTTGCCGCCGGGGAATGACACCCGTCGGAGGCCTGGGGGCAGCGGGTCGGTGAGACCGGGCATCGGGAGCTTGTAGGCCACGTAGGCCGAGACCGTATCGCTGCCCAGGCCGACGGCGGACGCGAGGAACAGATCGGCGTAGCGGGCGGCGTCCGGGCCGAGGCGAAGCTCCCGCTCGAGGAATTCCTGGTACGACATGACGTCGAGGGCGCGCATCGCCTCCTGGTCGGAGGCGAATTGCCGGGTCGCGCCCGACCCATGCCACGCGAGGAGGGTGGCTCGGGCGGCGTCGGAGTGGGGGGTGTCGGCCAGACGCCGCGCCCACATGTCGACGGCCCAGGTGCCTTGAGCGGGCGGGTTCGCGCGGAAGAAATGCCCGACGCTCGTCTGCCCCTCGAGCCCCGGAACGAGGTACTCGTAGTTGTCGGGGCTGAACCGCAGGGGCCGTTCCGCCGCTGGCCAGTCGCGGAGCTGGAACTCCCTCGGCACACCCAGCTCCGCGTAGTACCGCGGGTCCCCGGCGGCCGTCTCCGGATCAGTCACGACGTCCGGCACGAAGAAGCCGTTCGCGCCCTGCGGCCCGATCAGCCGGACGCCACCTACGTCGAACTCGTTCTCCTTGGCCTCGCCGCCGAAAACAGGGTGGTTGTCCAGCATCAGGCAGCTGTGGCCGGCCTCCCGCTTCTTCGAGTATTCCAGTGCCGCGCCCAGCCCGGCCATGCCGGTCCCGACGATCACGAGGTCATACGTCTCGCTGCTGGCCACGCGATCGACGTCGGCGGGGAGTCCGCCGTCGCGCAGTCGATGCGCCGCCTCCACGGCCTCCGGCGTGTTCCCGTGAGAGAGGCGATAGTCCCCGACCCCGCCGTAGCCGTACCAATCCGGGCCCGGGGACCACGCGCTGCGCGCGTTCTCCGCTCCCGGGCGCGAGGGCCGGCACCCGAGCAGCGCGCCGCCGACGCCGAGCAGTGCACCGTTCACGAAATCCCGACGGCTGATGTGTGGGCCGAAGCGCATCTTCCCTCCAGACGTCAGGGGACGACGAGCAGCCCCTGCTCGCCGCCCATCTCGTCGGGCACCGTCACCACCCCGGCGGGCACGAGCCAGCGGGTGCCGTCCACCACGAGCGTGAAGCGATACGTGCCGGGGGCGAGGGTCAACCGGACCTGCCAGGTGCCCGGGCCGGTAGGGGTGAGTGGGAGGGGCTGCCAGTCCGACCATTCGCCGGCGATGGCCACCTGCCGGGCATCGGGCACGGTGAAGCGGACCAGGACATCGGGCCCCTCACGGATCGCCACCGCGGGCCGGCGCTCGCCGGCGCCCCCGCGCAGTGCGGCCGGTGGCCGGTGCGTGAGGAACACGCGCACGCCCAGGCTCACGAACCCCGACGCCGGGAAGCCCTGATAGAGGTCCGGCAGCAGCGACCCCCCGCTCGCTTCGATCGCGAGGCGCGAGGACAGCGCGATCTGGGCGGCCACGCTGCCCGCCGCCTGGGAGCCGTACGCGTCGCTCAACCGGGCGGCGATCCAACCGCTGGCCGTGACGGGGCCGGGCGGCGTGGCGAGACCGACCGTGATGTCGGTGAACCAGGCGTCCTGGAGCAACTGGGGCTCCACGGTCGCGCTCGCCAGCGCCGTGCCGACACGGCCCCACGCCCGCGCGCGGCCCCGTAGCGCGGACGCGGGCTCGGTGGCGGTGATCACGGCGAGCGATGCCCCGATGCCGGCGGCCGCCCCCCAGTCGTCCCGCGTCCACACTCCCTCGGCCAGCAGGTGCGCGACTCCGGTCGAGGGCCCGTCGGTCTGCGCAGATCCCTCCAGGACCGCGGCGGCTGCGGGACGCACACCCGGCCCCACCAGCACCGACCAGGCGTCGGCCCGCAGCTGTCCGGCCCAGCCACCGCCCTGGAGCGGTCCGAACCCGGCGGCGGCCCCCGCCGACCAGGACCGCGCCCCGAGCGAGCCCATGGGGGAGATCGTGAAGCTGCCGAGCGAGTTGCCCCCGGCGTAGCGGATCGAGCCGGCGCCCGCGCCCACACTCAGGTCTGCCTGCGCGCCGAGCCGGGGCGCGGCGAGCAGGAGGACGAGGCACGTGCCGCGCAGCATGGCAACGAAAATACAACAGGGCCCGGTGTCGGGCCCTGTCAGCATGCGGCGGCCGCCGGGCGCTCAGGCGGTCCGGGTCTTCCGGGGTGTCCGGGTGGCGCGCAGTGCCTGTGCGCGGGTCCGTGCGCCGCGGCGCAGCACGGCGTGCACCGACTCGCCGCTCCGGCCGACGGCGGCCGCCTGGCGCGACAACTCGAGGAACGTCTCGGACACGACGTGCTCGGTGTCGACGGCGTCGTTCAGCAGGCCGAACACCAGGGCATACACCGCCGTCTCATGGCGCCGCCGGAGGAACTGGAGGGCCCGGGCATCGCCCTCCGCGAGCTGCCGCAGCAGGTCGCGGTCGGGCAGGCTGTCGCGGATGTCCGGGTGGTCGGAATCGGTCGGGCTCATGGCGCGTTCACTCCCTGCTCGGGTCAGCCGTGTAGGTTGTGAAGAGTCCGGCGGCACCGGCGCGGTAACGGCGTGATGCGGCCACCGCGGGTGCCACGAGCAGCCGAACGTATCCCGAAGCATCGACGGCGGCCGCTCGAGTTCGGCGGCCGTTACCAGACCGACCGGTGGTGCGTCTTCACGGCGAGGTTGCCCGGTCCCGGCCGGTTCTGTACCATGCGCGCCCAAGGAGGCGGGTGAGGCACAGCGACGTGAGTGTCCGGGACGAGCCGAGTGACGGCGAGGTGGTGCGCGCCGTCCTGGCGGGCGACGTGGATCGGTACGAGGTGCTGGTGCGCCGCTATCGGGAGCGGTACGCCCGATACGCCGCGCACCTCCTGGGGTCGGCGGCGGCAGCGGAGGACGCGCTACAGGATGCGCTGGTCCAGGCGTACGAACGTCTCTCGCAGTGCCGCGACCCGGACAACTTCGCGGGGTGGTTCTTCTTGATCCTGCGGAACGGGTGTTTCGGTGAGCGGCGGCGCCTGGCCAGAGTTGGGCCGCCCCTGGATGCGGTCGCCGCCGCCGTGCCGGCGCCCGGGGACGCCGGGGCCGGCGCCGAGCGCCACGAGCTGCGGCAGGCGTTGTTCACGGCGCTGCAGACGCTGACCCCGGAGCAGCGCGAGGTGTTCGTGCTGCGGCACGTGGAGGAGTTGTCGTACGAGGAGATCGCGGCGCGGACCGGCCAGACGGTCGGCGCCCTGAAGATGCGGATGCACCGCGGCTATGACCGCCTGCGGAACCTGTTGAGGGACCACTGGGGATGACCGACCGACTCGACCCTCTCGTCATGCGCGTGCTCGACGGTGACCTGCCGCTCGAGGCGCTGCCGCCCGCCCTGCGGGCGGAGGCCGTGGCGGCTCGTCGGGTATTCGGCACGGCGGATCGCGCGCCGGTGGCCCTGTCGCCGGGCTTCGACGCCCGCGTGATGGCGGCGGTCCGCTCGCGCGGGGTGCGCCGCGGCGCGGTCCGTCGCGCGGTGGCCTGGCTCGGGGCACCCCGCGAAGTGCGGGTGGTGGTGCGTCCCTGGATGGCGGGCGTGCTCGCCGCCGCCGCGGCGCTGGTGGTGCTCGTGGCGCGCCCCGAGGCACCCGCGACCGGCGGCGTCTCCGTGCGGTTCGTGCTCCACGCGCCCGAGGCACAGACGGTGGCGCTCGCGGGGACGTTCAACCAGTGGGACTCCGAGGCGACACCGCTGGTGCGCAGCGATGGCGGGCTGTGGGCCGCCACGCTGGTGCTGCCGGCCGGCGAGCACGAGTACGCCTTCGTGGTGGATGGCGAGCGCTGGGTGCCGGATCCCGCCGCCCCGGGGGTGGACGACGGGTTCGGACGCCGGAACAGCGTGCTCACCCTGAGCGATGCCGGGAGGTCGATGTGACGCGCTCCCTCGCGCCGGCGCTGCTCGCGCTCGTCGTGGCCCCGGCCGCCGCCCAGACGCCCGTGCGCGCCCGCCTCGAGGGGCGGGTGCCGCCCGCAATCGTGGTGGGCGTGGACTCGATCGTGGCGGCTGCCGCCGCGCGCGACCTCCCGACCGAGCCGCTGGTCCAGAAGGCGCTCGAAGGCGGCGCCAAGGGCGTGGCGGCCGAGCGGATCCTCGCCGCCGTGCAGCTGGTGCACGCGCGACTGTCCGCCGCCGCGGTCGCAATCGACCGGGCCGGCGTGGGACGCTCGACGGCGGCCATCGAGGCCGGGGCGTTCGCCATCACCGCGGGGCTGAGCGACCGGGACGTGAGCGCCCTGGTGCGCGCCGCGGCGGACGAGCCGACGGTGGCCCTCCGGGTCGCCGCCACGCTGACGGCGCTCGGTGTCCCGGCGGCGGAAACCGTGGCGTTGGTGACGTCCACGGTGGCCGCCGGTGCCGACGTGACGGTGCTGCCGCAGACCGTACAGGCGGCGATGACGCGGGGTGCGACGCCGGCGCAGGCCGCGCGACTCGCGCAGGGTGGCGGCGGGGGGCGCGGACAGCCCCACGGTCCGCCGCCCGACCGGCCGTCGCGGCCCAATCCCAAGAAGCCTTGAATGAGGAACTGACCCATATGAAACGGAGCCGAGTCGACATGTCCTATACGAGCGACCTGGGTGAAGCGATCGCCGCGATGAGAAAGCGCACCATCAGCCTCGCCTGGCTCGCGGCACTGACGGGCCTGTTGGCCTTGACCGCCTGCGATTCCTCAACGAACGCGGGGACGGGAACGGTGCGGCTGCACGTGGCCAGCACCGGCGCCGCGACGATGCTCGACGCGGCGGCCGTCGCCGGGATCGACAACATCAAGAGCGCCACTGTGACAATCTCGGAAGCCTACCTGATGCCCGGGCACGTCACGGTGTCGCTTTCGAACAGCCAGATCGACCTGCTGGCCCTGGACGGTGATGTCACGGTGGGGATTGGCTCGGTGCCCGCACTCGGCAGTTACGAGCAGCTGCGCCTGATCGTCAGCGACATCGAGGTGATTCTCGAAGACGACACGGAGCTTCCCGCGCGGGTGCCGAGCGGACCGCAGACCGGCATCAAGATCGATTTCGCCGAGCCTGTGGAGGTCCTATCGGGCGACGTGGTGGACTTGATCGTGGCGTTCAACGTGAGCGAGAGCTTCGTGTTCCAGGGCCCGCCGTGGGCGCCGATCAGCGTGCTATTCACGCCGGTGATTCACGTTTCCACGAGCCAGGAGGCGGCCTCGATCGGCGGGCAGGTGACGGTGGCCCTCAATGCTCCGGCGCCCGCCGGCGGCACGACCGTCGCGGTGCTCGTCGAAGCGCTCGACGGCACGGTCGTGGTGGTGTCCCACACCGTGAATATCACGGTGGCGGAGGGCAGTCCCAGTGGGACGGGCGATTACCTGCTGCCCTTCCTCACGTCCGGGGCGACGTACACGGTGCAGGCGAGCGCCGCAGCCGCCTTCACGGTCACGGCGGGAGCCTCCGTCGGGCCCATCGTGGGGGGCTCGAACCCGGGGCCGGACTTCACGGTCGACGAGAACTGACGGCCGCGAATCGCCAGTTGTGAATGAAGTGAGAGCGGGGGGCATGAGCCTCCCGCTCTCACTTTCTCGGGCAGCGACTCCTATCTTCGATAACCGATGGACCGTCGCCTGCTCCGCACCGTCGCCATCATGGTCGTGATCGCGGCCCTGGGCGGGATCCTGCTCGCGAACCGCGCCGACCGCGTGACCCGGGCCGGGCAGGCGGCCCGCGCCGCGGCTGCCGAAGACTCGATGCGAGCGGCTGCGGCCAACCCGGACAGCCTGCGCCTCGTGGCCGCGGCGATCGCGGCCTACGACGCCGACCGCCGCACGCGCGGGTTCGAGCCGCTGACCGTGAGGATCCTCTCATACACGCGGGACTCGACCGGCGTCGTGGTGATGCTGATCCCCGACCGCCTGGTCCAGGGGGCGGACGCCACGATCAGGGTCGGTCCTTCCGGCGCGGCCACCATTCTCAGGCCCTGAAGCCCCGGCTCCCGGCTCCCGGCTCCCGGCATTAGGTTCCCAGCCATGGACCAGAACATCACGATCACCGCCCAGCCGGTCGACGCCCACAAGTGCAAGTTCGTCGTGAGCGAGCCCGTGTTCGCCGGCGTGCGCCGCTTCACCTCCGCCGAGGAGGCCACGGGGTCGCCGCTCGCCGAGCGGATCTTCGCGATCCCCGGCGGTTTCGTCACCGAGGTGATGGTCTCGGGCGAGGCGGTCACGGTGACCAAGGCGAGCGAGGCGCCGTGGCAGGCGATGGGCAAGGCGGTGGGCGCGGTGATCCGCGAGACGTTGCGCGGTGCCGTCCCGGCCGTGGCCGCCGCGGCCCCGCGTCCGGCGGGTCCCGAGGGGCCGGGCGACGACGAGCTGTACGAGCGGGTCGCCGACCTGTTCGAGCAGGAGGTGAACCCGATGGTCGCGCGCCACGGCGGGTTCGTCGAGCTGATCGACGTGCAGGAGGCCGTGGTCATGCTGCGGATGGGCGGGGGGTGCCAG
>DASPFU010000077.1:0-4884 GCA_035620935.1 Gemmatimonadales bacterium | reverse complement strand
GTGAACTGCATCATCCTCGCGCGGCAGGAAGCGTTCGCATCCCGGCAGCCGGTCGCCCGCGCGGTGCTCGATGCCCTGGGCACCGGCGTCGGGTTCATCGTCGCGCTGTTGATGATGGGCGCGGTGCGCGAGCTGCTGGGGAGCGGGACCCTGCTGGGGTGGAGCATGTTCGGGGCCCGATTCGAGCCCTGGGTGATCTTCGCGCTCCCGCCCGGCGGGTTCCTCACGCTGGGGCTGTGGTTGCTCGGCCTGGCCTGGTGGGCCGACCGGCGGACACGGCGGGCCCACGCCGCGCCCGCGCCCGCCGGCACCCGGAGGGCGGCATGATGGGCGACCTGGCCTGGATCTTCTTCTCGGCGATGGTGGTCAACAACTTCACGCTGATGCTGTTCCTCGGCCTGTGCCCGTTCGTCGGCGTGTCGCAGCGGGTCGAGACGGCCTTCCGCCTGGGGCTCGCGGACATCTTCGTGCTCACGATGACGTCGGTGTGCGTGTGGGCCCTCAACACATTCGTGCTGCCGCACGCGCCCTACCTGCGGATCATCGCGTTCGTCGTGGTCATCGCCTCCCTGGTGCAGATCGTGGAGATGGTGATCAAGAAGGTCTCGCCGGCGCTGTTCCGGGCGCTCGGGATCTACCTGCCGCTGATCACGACCAACTGCGCGGTGCTCGCGCTGGCGGTGTTCCAGACCAGCCGCGGGTACGGGCTCGTCGAGGGCCTGGTGTTCGCCGTGGGCGGGGGCCTGGGGCTGATGCTGGCGCTGGTGCTGATGGCGTCGATCCGCGAGACGTCGGAGCTCGCGAACGTCCCCGCAGTCGCCCGCGGCATGGCGCTGGTGATGCTCATCGCGAGCGGTCTGTCGCTCGCGTTCATGGGCTTCGCCGGCCTGATGAGCGGCGAATGAGCGCGGTCGTCGCAGTGCTCGGTTGCGCGGCGCTGTTCGTGGCGTTCGGCTGGCTGCACCGCGGCCGGCGGCCGCGCATCGGTTGTTCGGCCTGCGACGGGGCCTGCGGCCGCACGTGCCGCTACGAGAACCCGGAGACGGACCATGGGACCCACTGACAGACCGCCTGCCGTGCACCCCTCGCGACGGCAGCTCATCGCCCTGGGCGTGGGGGCGTTCGTCGTCGCCGCCGCACCGTTCCTGCGCCGCCGCGGCGCGCGCCTCGTGCGGCGCACCGTCCCGGTGATGGGCACCATCGCCGAGCTCGGCGTCGTCCACGACGACGCCGTCGCCGGCCATGCCGCCATCGATGCGGCGATCGCGGAGCTGCGGCGGGTGGAGTGGATGATGTCGCGGTACTCCCCCACGTCGGACGTGGGGCGCGCCAACCGCCTCGCGGCGCGGGACGCGGTGGACGTGTCGCCGGCGACTGTCGCCGTGCTCGAGGCGGCGATCGCGTGGGCGATCGCGAGCGACGGCGTGTTCGATCCCTGCATCGGGCGGGCCGTCGAGCTATGGGACGTGGAACACCGCACGGCGCCCCCGCCCACCGGGGACGTGCGCCGCCTCGCGGGCCGGCGGCTGTACCGCGCGCTCGACCTCGACGGCGGCACGCGGCCACGCGTGCGGCTCACCGATCGTGACGCGGCGATCGATCTCGGCGGCATCGCGAAGGGCTACGCGGTCGACCGCGCCGCCGACGCCCTGCGCCACCGGGGCATCGCACGCGGCATCGTGAACGTGGGCGGCGATCTCTATGCCATCGGCCGCTCCGAGGACGGCGACCCGTGGCGCGTGGGCATCCGGTCGGCGGCCGATCCCGACACGCTCACCGGAGCGCTCGACGTCGCGGACGCCGCCGTCGCGACCTCCGGCGACTACGAGCGGTTCTTCGAGTACCGCGGCCACCGCTATCACCATCTGCTCGATCCGGAGACCGCCGCGCCCCGCGTGGCCGCGGCGCACAGTGTCACCATCCGGGCGGCGTCGTGCCTCGCGGCTGATGCGGCGGCCACCGCAGTGTTCGGCCTCGGCCGGGCGGACGCGGCCCGCGTGCTGCGCGCGGCGGGACGGAGGGCTGAACTGATCTAGGCGTCGTACCGCATTCACGTGGGATGTGGGCTGTGAGTCGAGCGGGTCCTTCCTCCGCTCACCGCTGCTCAGCGTGCTCGCAGCTCACATCCCCGCCGTCGATCGAAGCCCCGGGACCCCACGCCCCGGGGCTTTTTCGCGTTGCGGGGACGCAGCACACGGGCCCGCGGAATGTGGCGCGGAGTCCTCGGCGCGGATTGCGGCGTCCTCTCGCGCATCCACGCGACGGAGTGCACATTCTCCTCACCCGCGGACGTCGGTGCTTCCGAGTCCGCGGGTTCCCCAGGTCCAGCGCGATCGAGACGTTCGTCCGCAACGAGCCGAGGTGAGGACGGTTCATGGCGCAGCCACAACGCCGTTGGTCGTCGTCACCCCTCGTGATGGCAGTCGCGGCAGCCGTGTTCGCCGCGTGCTCCGACCGCGTCGGTCCGGGCGCGTCCCGCGCCGGCTCCCTCGGCATCTCGCCGCGCTACGAATCCGCGGCCGCTGGCGTCGTCGATGTGTCCGCAATCCGCGTACGCATGCTCAGCACGTTCGACGATCGCGTGGCGCTCGATACCGTGATCGCCTTCCCTCCGGGAGACGATTCGGTGTCGCTGGCGTTCACGGTGCCGCTGGAGCAGCCGGGAGAGGAATTCCAGCTCTACCTGCGGCTCATCGGCCCCGCCGGTGACACCGTGTTCACCAGCGGGCCTGACATCGTCCGTCCGGCGTCGGGCGGCGCGACGGCGCCGGTGGTCGAGCCCCTGCTGACGTATGTGGGCGTCGGGGCGAATGCCGCCGCCGTCGTGATCGTCTCATCCGACACGACGCTGTTCTTCGGTGGCGCCGTCGTGCTCCAGGCTACCGCGCTGGATTCGAGCCAGAGCCCGATCCCCGGGACGCCGATCGAGTGGATCTCGCTCGATCCGCTCGTGGTCGTCGTGCCCGCGGCCGACTCGGGGTGGGTGATCGCCGGCACCCAGCGCGGTACCGCGCGCATCGTCGCCCGGTCGCCACGCGGCCAGGCGGACACCGTGCGCGTCGTGAGCCAGCCGGTGCCGGGCGCGATCAACCCCGAGTCCGGGAGCGGGCAGACCGCGCCCGGCGGCGGCATGGTGCCGCAGTCGCTGGTGGCCCGGGTCACCGCGGCGGACGGCCTCGGCGTGCGCGGCGTGTGGGTGCGATTCGCCGTGACGGCCGGCGGCGGCGCGCTCGGGGCCGATTCGGTGCTGACCGACTCGACCGGCCGCGCGGCGGTCTCCTTCCAGATCGGTCAGACCGGTGCGCAGACGGTGCAGGCGACGACGGCGGCGCTCACCGGCCAGGTAGCGACGTTCACCGCGACCGTCCAGGCCGGCCCGCCGGCCGCCATCGCGATCGTGGCCGGGGACGGTCAGAGCGCGATCGCCGGGTCGAACGTCGCCGTCGCGCCACGGGTCTCCGTGACCGACACCGCCGGACGGCCCGTCTCGGGCGCCACCGTCACCTTCGTCGTCACAGTGGGCGGCGGCAACGTGACCGGCGGCACGCCCGCCACGGATGCGAACGGCGAGGCCGCCGCCGCGGGCTGGACCCTGGGCGCCGCCGCCGGCGCGAACGCGCTCCAGGCGAGCGTCGGCGCGCTCACCGCCACCTTCTCGGCGACCGGCCTCCCCGGCCCGGCGTCGCTGCTGCCGCTGGTCGGCGGCGACGCCCAGAGCGACACCGCCGGAGCCACCATGGCCCAGCCGCTCGTGGTCCGGGCCACCGATGCGAACGGCAACGGCGCGCCCGGCGTTCCGATCGCCTGGACCGCGACCGCGGGAGCGCTGAACGACGACACTGTCGTCACCGACGCGACCGGTCTCGCACAGGTGACGTGGACGCTGCCGACCGTGGCCGGCACACCCGGCGCCACCGCGCGTATCGCCGGGACCGCCGTGACGCGCGGGTTCACCGCCACCGTCCTCCCCGCCACCGCCCGGCGCGTCGCCTTCCTCCTGCAGCCGTCGACCGTGGCCCTGGGTGGCGTCATCGCGCCGCCGGTCGAGGTCGAGGTGACCGACCAGTTCGGCAACCGCCGCACCACCGACGCCGGGCGCTCCATCACGCTCGCGATCGGGACGAACCCGGGAGGCGCCACGCTCGGCGGCACGCCGACCCGTTCCACCACCGGCGGGATCGCGTCCTTCGCGGATCTGACGGTCAGCGCGTCCGGGAACGGCTACACGCTCGTCGTCACGTCGGCGGGCCTCGTCCCCGACACGAGCGCCGCCTTCAACGTGCAGGCGCCGCCCGGCCAGACGTTCTGGACCAACGCGGCCGGCGGCAACTGGAGCGCCGGCGCCAACTGGAGCACCGGCGTCGCCCCGGGGCCCACCGACACGGCGTACATCACGCTCGACGGCACCTACACCGTCACTCTCGACGTCAATCCGACCATCACCGGGCTGGTGCTCGGCGCGGCCAGCGGTTCCCAGACCCTCACCGGCACGGGCCGAACCGTCACCCTCGGCGGCGCGGCGGCCGTCCAATCCAACGGCGTCCTGTCGTTGAGCGGCGGGTCCGTCACGGGAGCCGGCTCCCTCGTCAATCAAGGGCAGGTGACCCTGCTCGACGTGCCGGTCGGGGTCGCGGTGACGAACGAGGGGATGCTGCGGCTGCGGGGGACGACGGCGCTGAACGGGGCGGTGAGCAATCTCGCGGGGGCGGAGCTGCGGGTGGAGGGCTTCTCGGTGAACGGGGCGGTGACGACGGCCGCCGGGTGGACCAACGCGGGGACCCTGGTGCTGTCGCACGGGGGCGCGGGCGGGGGGCAGTCGGCCACGCTGACGGTGAACGGGACGCTGGTGAACGCGATCGGGGCGGTGCTGCGGGCCGAGGTGGG
>DASPFU010000076.1:0-3528 GCA_035620935.1 Gemmatimonadales bacterium | reverse complement strand
GCTCCAGCGTCGCGCGCGCGTCGGCCGCCGCGCGCCCGGTGTCCGACGCCCCGGCGATGCCGAGGGACCCGGCGAGGACGCGCCACTGCGCCGCCTGGAGCGCGAGGAGGTCGCGATACGGCGTCGCCATCGCCGCCGCGGAGTCCAGCTGCGCCAGTCCGGCGGCGGTCCGTCCGAGCGCCATCAGGGCGACGCCGGCCGCAATGCGGCCGTGCGCGCGCACGTCGACGGAAGCGTCCGGCCGCCCGGCGAGCTCCGCCCCGAGGAGCACCTGGTACGAGGCGACGTCGAACGACAGCCCGAGCCGCAGGCGCTCCGCCACCTGGGCTCCCGCCCCCTGCCCGACCCCGCGCAACAGGGGCAGGACGCTGTCCATCGGCCAGAAGCGCATCGCCCAGACGAGGCGGAACACGCCCGGATCCACGTCCCGCCCAGCGCTGTCCCAGGCGTTGGCCACCAGCACGTCGAGCGCCGCGCGCGCCGAGTCCTGTTCACCCAGACGGATGAGCGCCCACACCAACTGGTCGTGGATCGACGCCAGGCGCGGTTCGCGCTCGCGCGCCTGACGCAGCAGCGTCACTCCGCTGTCGAGCGGGATCCCGTCGAGCGGGCCTCGATGGAAGAGATCGGACCCGTACTGGAGGGGCACGACGGCGCCGAACCGGTCCCTCGCCACCGCGTCCGCGTACAGCGCATAGCGGCCCTCGCGAGTCTGCGCCAGCTCGGCGGCGATCATGAGGCTGTCGGGCTTCGCCAGGCTGCCACCGTGCCGCGCGAGGAGATCCGCGAGATCGACGGTGGTGGGGGTCCGGCTCCAGCGCTCGGCGAGCCACAGGCGTACCGCCGCCAGACAGTAGTCGGGGTCGCGCGCGAGCGCCTCTTCGAAGGAGCGGATCGCCGTGCCCCAGTCATCCCGCCGGAACGCCACCTGTCCGTTGTACCACGCGTTGAAGGCCTCGACGCTGCGCGGCTTGCACGGCTCCGCCCACGCCTCGAACGCTTCCGGCTTCACCACCTCCAGGATCGCGAGCGCGATCCTCCGGCCCAGCTCCCACTCTTTCAGCTCGCCCGGCGCGCTCACCACCTCCCGGAGGTGACCGCCGACCTGGAGCGCCACGTGGATGGTGCCGTTCGCCCGTTCCACGACCCCCGAGACCTCGTACTTGCCCCCGGGCGCCGCTGAGGGGACCTGCCCCACGTCGTCCCGCAGCGGCGCGAGCGTCAGTCCCTCGGCGTTGCCCAGCACGTCGTAGGCCACCTGGCGCAGCTGCCCTACTAGGATCGGGGGCGTGCCGCGGAACTGGCCGATTACGACGTCGGCCACGACCGGCCGGGGCCACAGCAGGGCGATGGCGATCGCGGCGATGCCCACCGCCGCCACCGCACTCCCCCACAGCAGCGCTGGGGCGCCCCGGCGTGCCTTGAGCGCGCGCCGGAACGTCGCGGCGTCGGCCCAGCGCGCGCTCGGCGCGAACGCCAGCGCGCGCTGCAGCGGCGGCACGAGATCGCGCGGCACGCCCGACCAGTCACCCGCCGCGGGGTCGACGATCTCCTGGGCCCAGTGACGTCCGGTGAGCGCCTCGTACAGCACCATCCCGACCGCGTAGATGTCGCTCGCGGGCTGGGCGTCCCCGCTCGCGAAGCGTTCCGGCGCCATGTAGTACGGCGTCCCGACGGCCTGCCCCTCCACCGTGAGGATCTCGCCCATCGCCACGCCGGACACGACGGGCTTGGCGATGCCGAAGTCCGTGAGCACGGCCCGGTCGGGCCGCAGGAAGATGTTGGCGGGCTTGACGTCGCGGTGCACGACGCCGCGCGCGTGCGCGGCGTCGAGCGCGGCGAGCACATCGCGCAGGATGCGCCGCGCCTCGCCCGGCGGGATGGGCCCCCGCTCGATGCGGCTGAACAGGGTCTCCCCCTCGAGGTACTCCATCACGATGCAGGGGATGCCATCGCGCTGCTGCAGGGAGTAGATGGGGACGATGTTGGGGTGGGACAGGCTGGCGAGGGTCTGCGCTTCGCGCAGGAACCGCTCGACGGCGACCGCCGTCGCGAACTCGGGCTTGATCGTCTTGATGGCGACCCGGCGGCCGAGCGAGATCTCGCGCGCCAGGAGGACGATGCCCATGCCGCCGGCGCCGAGCACGCGCTCGACCTCGAAATCGGGCGCGAGCGCGCGGCGCAGGCGCTCGACGAACGGATCGTCCACCACGCCTCCACGCGCGTCGGGGGCCGATAATGTACCCGCCGGGCGCCCGACCCGCTCCTCGGTACGACGACGGCCCCGGCGTTCCCGCCGGGGCCGACGTGCGCCGCGAAAACGGGCCGGTCTATCGGCCCGCGAGCCGCGTCACTGCACTGTGATGTCGATCGTCATCCCCAGCGCCAGGTGCGGCAGGCAGTACCCCTTGTAGAGGCCGGTCGGCGCACCCGCGAACGACACGTCGAAGGTCTCGTTCGGCTGTGTGACCATCATGCCCGCGAGGTCGCCCATGGTCCGCCCCGCCATCGCGGCGTTCAGCACCGCGGCCGCGCCGGCCGGGATGGAATCGCCCCAGAACGAGATGTTGTGGGGGCCGGCCGCAACGTTGATGAACCGGACGGTCGTGCCCGGCGCGATCGTGAGCGCCGCCGGCTCGAACACCGGGGCCGTGGTCGTGCCCGTCATCTGCACCTCGACCACCGGACCGGCCGGGGCCGCCTGCTCCTGGGCCGCCGGGGCCTGCTCCGGCTGCGCCTGCGGCTTCTCACCGCCGCACGCGAGGGCGCCGAGGGCCAGCACCGCCGCAAGCTTCGTCACCGTCATCTTCGATATCCTCCAATGGGTCGGGGACTGCGTGTGAACGGCAGGGATGTTACACGCGCCCCCGGCGAAACGGGAGCCCTCCGCCTGCCCCGCCCCCCGCAACCGGCTGCCGCCACGCCACTTGAGGCGGTGTGCAAGTCCGGCGGGCCCCGGCGTCTCTCTGGATGTCACCTACCGGAGAACCCGATGTGCAGGCTCAAGTGGATCATCGTCGCGGCGATCGCCGGGCTCGCGCCCGCGGCCGCCGCTCAAGGATGGATCGAGACCCCGCGGATCCCCGGACCGGTGCCGGGGGACCCGGTGCGCAAGGTCCGCGGCGCGGTGCGGGTCGTCGTGCAAGGGCGCGTCGCCCGGGTCACCGTGGAGGAGTGGTTTCGCAACACCGGGGGCGCCCTGGCGGAGGGCATCTATCACTACCCGCTTCCCGGCGAGGCCGTGTTCTCGGGCTACTCCCTGTGGCAGGGCGAGCAGGAGCTGCGCGGCGAGATGATGGACGCGGGACAGGCGCGGAGCATCTACGAGGAGATCGTGCGCCGCCGGAAGGACCCGGCCCTGATCGAGCTGGCCCAGCACGGCCTGCTGCGCGCGCGGGTGTTCCCGATCAACCCCGGCGAAACCCGTAAGATCACCCTGCGCTACACCCAGGTGCTCGATCGCGCGGGTGACGCCTGGCGGTTCCGCTACTCCGCGACGCCGGGCGACGACGCGCCGCGCAGCTTCCG
>DASPFU010000075.1:0-7581 GCA_035620935.1 Gemmatimonadales bacterium | reverse complement strand
AGCAGCCCCCGCGCCGCCAGCGTCGCGAGCGCCGCCTCGACCGCGGCGGGCGGGTGCTGGCGCCGCACCAGCCGGCGGCGCAGCTCGCCGCGCGCGTGCGACCGCAGCGTCAGCATCCGCACCGCCGCCCGCAGCGCCGCCTCCTCGTCCGCCAGCGCGTCGAGCCGCGCCATCACGTCCGGAGGCACCGGCCGCTCCACGGCGAGCGGCAGGGAGGCGAGCGCGTCCTCCGACAGGGATGCAAAACGCCCCCGATCCAGTTCGACCACCCGGTAACCCGGGCGGTAGGGATCGGGGGCGAGTCCGGTGAGGACCGCCATCTCACTCCTCCGGAGCGGCCGCCTCCTCGTCGGGCGCGGCCGCGGCTCCCGGCTTCATGCCGAGCAGGTCCTTCACCTTGACCTCGATCTCGGCCGCCAGCTCGGGATGGTCCTTGAGATACAGCTTCGCGTTCTCACGCCCCTGGCCGATGCGCTCCTTGCCGTAGGCGTACCACGCCCCGGATTTGTCGATGATGCCGGCCTCGGCGGCGATGTCCACCAGCAGCGACTCGTGGCTGATGCCCTCGTCGAACATGATGTCGAACTCCGCCTGCCGGAACGGCGGCGCGACCTTGTTCTTCACGACCTTCACGCGGACATGGTTGCCGATCACCACATCGCGCTCCTTCACCGGACCGATCCGCCGCATGTCGAGCCGGACCGACGCGTAGAACTTCAGCGCGCGACCGCCCGTCGTGGTCTCCGGATTGCCGAACATCACACCGATCTTCTCGCGCAGCTGATTGATGAACACCACCGAGCACCGCGACCGGTTGATGGCCCCCGCCAGCTTGCGCAGCGCCTGGCTCATCAGACGCGCCTGGAGCCCCATGTGGCTGTCGCCCATCTCGCCCTCGATCTCCGCCTTGGGCACCAGCGCCGCCACGGAGTCCACCACGATCACGTCCACCGCGCCCGACCGCACCAGGATCTCGGTGATCTCGAGCGCCTGCTCCCCGGTGTCGGGCTGCGACACCAGCAGATTGTCGATGTCCACGCCGAGCTTGCGGGCGTACTCCACGTCGAGCGCGTGCTCGGCGTCGATGTAGGCCGCGGCGCCGCCGGCCCGCTGCGCGTGCGCCACCACGTGCAGGGCGAGCGTGGTCTTGCCGCTCGACTCCGGACCGAAGATCTCCGTTACCCGGCCCCGCGGGATGCCCCCCACCCCGATCGCCGCGTCGAGGTTGATGGCCCCGGTCGAGATGGCGTCCACGCGGACCCGCGGCGCATCGGTGCCCATCCGCATGATGGCACCCTTGCCGCAGGTCTTCTCGATCTGCGTCATGGCCAGGTTGAGCGCCTTGCGGCGCTCGTCGGTCAGTTTCGGCGTCTCGCGGGGTTCGACCGCCATGGGCATCCTCGACATGGTCCGGGGTCTCCTCAGTGGAGGCCCGAATATACACCGAAGGCCGGCCTAGCGCCAGCCGGGACGGAACGCGTCCTCCACATGCTCGAGCCGACCGCCCTGGATGCCGATACAGTCGAACCGGTAGATGTCGCCGGGCCGGCCGAACCGGTCCATCCACGCCCGGGCCACCCGCACCAGGTCACGGCGCTTGGGTCCGGTCACCGCCTCGAGCGGGCGGCCGAAGCCCTCCCCCCTTCGCGCCTTCACTTCGACGAAGGCGACCAGCCGGCCCCGACGGGCCACCACGTCGATCTCGGAGCGGCCCGCCCGGAAGCGGTGCGCCACGATCTTCCACCCGCCCGCCAGCAGGAACGCGATCGCCTGCCGCTCCGCCTCGAGCCCGTCCCGGTGGCGCGGGTCGGTCCAACCGCTCGGATCGCTGCGCAGGCCGCTGGGCACGGCAGCAAGCTAGCGCATCGCCGGCGGGCAGCGTAACCGGAAAAACGCGCCTGGTGACAATAAAATGCGCGGGCTGTAAGCTGTCGGCTGTCTGCGGTACGGCCTACAGCCCACAGCCTACAGCCCACAGATCTCATCCAGCTCCTCGAGCCCCACCAGCACATCCCTCGGTTTCGACCCGTTCATCGGCCCGAGGATCCCGGCCTGCTCGAGCTGGTCGATGATGCGGGCGGCGCGGCCGTAGCCGATGCTCATGCGGCGCTGCAGCAGCGACGTGGAGCCGAGCTGGTTCTGGATGCAGATCTCGGCGGCCTGGCGGAACAGGGTGTCGCGCTCGCCCGGTGTGCCGGCATCGCCCCCCGCCTCCTCGCGCTCGGCCGCCTCGAGCGCCGCGACCTGGTCGCCGATGGGCGAGGAGGCGGCCGCGGCGGCCGCGGCGTGGGCGCGGTACCACTCCATCAGGCGCTCGGTCTCCTCGGTCGAAATGAACGCGCCCTGCACGCGCACCGGCTCGCTCTTCCCCGGCGGCAGGAACAGCATGTCGCCGTTCCCCAGTAGCGTCTCCGCCCCGTTCTGGTCGAGGATGGTGCGCGAGTCCACCTTGGCCGATACGCGGAACGCGATGCGGCAGGGGAAGTTCGCCTTGATCAGGCCGGTGATCACGTTGACCGACGGCCGCTGGGTCGCGAGGAGGAGATGGATGCCGATGGCGCGGGCCTTCTGCGCCAGGCTCGCGAGCGGCGTCTCGATCTCGCCCTGGACCGTGAGCATCAAGTCGGCCAGCTCGTCCACCACGAGCACGATGTAGGGCAGGATGCCCCCCGCGTACTCGCCGTCGAACGGCAGCTCCTTCTGGATCCCCGCCTGGGTGGCCAGCGTCTCGCGCGGGCCCTTGAGCGGGCGGCCCTCGGTCACCTTGCGGTTGAAGTCCGCGATGCTGCGGGCGTTGTTGGCGTGGAGCAGCTTGTAGCGCCGCTCCATCTCCCACACCGCCCACTTGAGGACGCTGGCCGCCTTGTGGTGGTTCGTGACGACGGGGAGACCGAGATGCGGGAGCGAGGCGTACATCGACAGCTCCACCATCTTGGGGTCGATCATCAGCAGCTTCAGCGTCTCGGGGGGGTGCGAGTAGATGAGGCTGGTGATGATCGTGTTGATGCAGACCGACTTCCCCGAGCCGGTGGCGCCGGCGATGAGCAGGTGCGGCATCTTGGCGAGGTCGTCCACCACCGCGTCGCCTTCGATGTTGCGCCCCAGCGCGACGGGGAGCACGCGTCCGGGACGGCGGAACTCGCCCGCCGCGATCAGCTCGCGCAGGTAGACCATGCGCGGCGTCGGATTGGGCACCTCGATACCGACCGCGGCCTTGCCGGGGATCGGCGCCACGATGCGCAGCGACTGCGCCCGCATGGCGAGTGCGAGATCGTCGCCCAGCGCGGCGATGCGCCCCACCTTCACCCCCGGCCCGGGCGACAGCTCGAACCGCGTCACCACCGGGCCCACGGTCTTGTCGGCGATCTGGCCCCCGACGCGGAACGTCTCGAGCGTCTCGACCAGGCGACGGCCCATCTCCTCGATCTGGACCTTGTCGGCGTCGGCCGCGCCCGCCGGGGGCTCATTGAGCAGCTCGACCGGCGGGAGCAGCACCCCGCTGCGCGGGGGCGGCGGCGCCGCCACCGCGGCGGCGGCCTTCGGCTCCCGCGACTTGCGGGTGCGGGACGGGGGCGCGGGGCGCGGGACGGCCACGGCTTCGTCGTCGTCCTGGTCTTGCTGCTCGGTTACGGCGGCGGGGATGCGGGAGGGCCCCTTCCCCCGTCCCGCGTCCCCCGTCCCCCCACCGCGGGCGCGCAGAACGACGAACGGATGCCATCCCACGCTCGCGATCCCGACCGCCGACAGCGCCACGATCCCGACCAGCAGCCCACCCGCCGTGCCCACCACGCCCCGCACGGCCGACGCGAGGAAGCCGGGCAGGATGCCGACGACCCGCTGGAGCGGCGTCCACTGGAGGTAGTCGGGCGGGAACGACACCGCGCTCGCCCCGGCGACGACGCCCACGCCGTAGGGGACCAGGACCATCAGGCCGGCGCCGAGCAGGGCGGCGCCGCGCCCTGAGAGCCGGCCCAGCCGCTCGAAGGCCGCCAGCGCCCAGCCGAGCCCCAGCACCGGGAGGAACCAGGCGCCCGCGCCGAAGGCCTTGAGCAGGCCGACGCCGACCGTGCGGCCCCACGGGCCGGTGACGCCGACCGGCAGGAGCGTGAGCCCGAGGAACAGGCCGACGGCGAGGGCGCCGATGCCGATCAGCTCTTCCTTGCCCCGGGGGTTCACGTGACGCGGCGGTCGGCGTAGGTGGGGACGACGTCGAACCGGTCCTCGCTGGCACAGAAGGCGACGTCGTCGGCGAAGTCGAGCTCGATCAGCTGGCGGGCGGCGGCCGAGGCCGCGAGCGCCGCCTCCCAGTCCGCGAAGTCCTCGGTGAGGGCGAGGGCGACCCGGGCGGCGTCGTTCAGCTCCACGCGGCGGCGGCCGCGCTTCACCGCCTTGATGAGGCGGCCCGCGGCGTAGGCGTCCTCGAGGGCGAACTGGCGCTCGCGCCCGGCGCACACGATAGCGAGGTCGCCCGTGGCGCCGACCGCGGCGCGGGCACGCTCCACCAGCGCCGAGAAGTTGACGGCCGCCCCGACCAGCACGGGCTCCCCGCCCTGGGCGGCGACGAGCGCGGGGGTGCCGTTCGTGGTGGCGAGGAAGACCGTCCTGCCGAGGACGGCCTCCGGGGTCATCTCGAGGGGGGAATTGCCGAGAGCGAAGCCCTCGATCCGCACCGCGCGGCGCTCCCCGGCGAGCAGGAAGCGGTCACGCTCGAGGTTGGCCGTCATGCGGACCGCTTCCTCGGCGGTGGCCGCGGGGATCACCGCCTTGGCCCCGTGGGCGATCGCCGCCACGATCGTCGTCGTGGCGCGCAGCACGTCGATGACCACGACCCCCCGGCCGGCCAGGTCGCCTTCCCTGGAGCCGAGCGGGGTGAAGAACACGTCGATCTTCATCAGGCGTCTTTGAGGAGTTGCGGCTCGCGCTCGAGGAACTTGGTGTCGACCCGGCCGGCGACGAAATCGGGGTGACGCATCACCCGGCCGAGGAACGGGATGGTGGTGGTGACGCCCTCAATGATAAACGAGTCGAGCGCCTGCCGCATGCGGGCGAGGGCCTCGGCGCGGGTGTTGCCGTGGACGATCACCTTGGCGAGCAGCGAGTCGTAATAGGGCGGCACCTGATAGCCGGCGTAGATGTGCGTGTCCACGCGCACCCCGGGGCCGCCCGGCGGATGGAAGGCGGTGATCAGGCCGGGCGAGGGCTGGAAGTTGCGGGCCGGGTCCTCGGCATTGACGCGGCACTCGATCGCGTGCCCGCGCAGCCGGTTGCCCACCAGCTTGAGGCGCAGCTTCTCGCCGGCGGCCACGCGGATCTGCTCCTTCACCAGGTCGAACGACGTGACCATCTCGGTGACGGGGTGCTCGACCTGGATGCGGGTGTTCATCTCCATGAAGTAGTACGCGCCGTCCTCGTCGAGCAGGAACTCGATCGTGCCCGCGCCCACGTAGCCGATGGCGCTGGCGAGCTGCACCGCGGCCGCGCCCATCTGGTCGCGCAGTTCCTGGGTGAGCGCCGGGCTCGGAGCCTCCTCGATCAGCTTCTGGTGACGCCGCTGCACCGAGCAGTCGCGCTCGCACAGGTGCATCACCCGCCCGTGCTGGTCCCCCATCACCTGGATCTCGACGTGCCGCGGGCGGGCGAGATACTTCTCGATGTACACCTGGTCGGAATTGAACGCCGCCAGCGCCTCCTGACGCGCCAGGGTGAACGCCTGGCCGAACGACTCGTGGTCCGCCGCGACCCGCATCCCCTTCCCGCCGCCGCCGGCCGCCGCCTTGATGATCACCGGGAACCCGATCCCGTCGGCGAACGCCAGGGCCTCCTCGACGGTCTCGACCGGACCCGGCGATCCCGGCACGGTGGGCACGCCCTGGTCGCGCGCCAGACGCCGGGCGGTGGCCTTGTCGCCCATCTGGCGGATCTGGTCGGCCGTGGGACCGATGAAGGTGAGTCCGGAGGCCTGGACGATCTCGGCGAACTCGGCGTTCTCGGCGAGGAACCCGTACCCGGGGTGGATGGCGTCGGCGCCGGTGATCTCCGCCGCCGCGATGATCCGGGGGATGCTGAGATAGCTGTCGCGCGACGGCGGGCGGCCGATGCACACGTCGTCGTCGGCGAAGCGCACGTGCAGGCACTCGCGGTCGGCCTCGGAGTACACCGCGACCGTCGCGATCCCGAGTTCCTTGCAGGCGCGGATCACCCGCAGGGCGATCTCCCCGCGGTTCGCGATGAGCACCTTCTTGAACATCAGGACGCCAGGGGGATACCCGCGCCGGCCCCGCCGAGCTTGGAGGAGGACGCGTCCACGCCCGAGACCTTGAGCGCGAACTCGCTCGGCTTGGTGGCGTAGAAGATCGCGCTCTCGTAGCTGATCACGCCCTGCGAGAACCACTGGTACAGGGACTGGTCGAACGACTGCATCCCGTACTGCACCGAGCCCTCGGCGATCAGGTCCGGGATGTTGAGCTGCTTGGAGAGGTCGCGGATGTTGTCCGCCACCGTCGCCGTGTTGATCAGGACCTCCGACGCCGGCACGCGCCCCCGGCCGTCCTTGCGCGGCACCAGGCGCAGCGACACCACCGCCTGGAGCGCCGTGGAGAGCAAGTGCCGCACCTCTTCGTGCTGGTGCGGCGGGAAGAACGAGATCACGCGGTTGATCGTCTGCGTGGCGTCGGTCGTGTGGAGCGTCGAGAACACGAGGTGGCCCGTGTCGGCGGCCTTGAGCGCCGTATCGAGCGTCTCCATGTCGCGGATCTCGCCGATCAGGATCACGTCCGGGTCCTGGCGCAGCACGTGCCGCAGCGCGGAGGAGAACGAGAGCGTGTCGTTCCCGACCTCGCGCTGCGAGATGTTCGCCAGCTGGTCGCGGTGCAGGAACTCGATCGGGTCTTCGATGGTGATGATGTTGACGCGCCGGTTCAGGTTGATGTGGTTGATCATCGCCGCCAGCGCGGTGGACTTGCCCGACCCCGTCACGCCCGTGACCAGCACCAGGCCGCGCGGCCGCAGCCCGATCTCCTCCAGGGCCGGCGGGAGGTTCAGGTCGCGGATCGTCTTCACCTCGTAGGGGATCGCCCGGAACGCGAACGCCACCGTGCCGCGCTGCTGGTACACGTTGGTCCGGAACCGACCCACGCCCGGCACGCCGATGGCGAAGTCCGCCTCCTTGTGCTCGGCGAACTCCTTCACCTGCCGCGGCGTCATGATCTGCTCGGCGAGCGACTTCAGCTCTTCCGGCTTGAGCGCCGCCGTCTCCAGCGCCACCAGGTCGCCGTTGACGCGGATCGTGGCGGGCCGGCCCACCTTGAGGAGCAGGTCGGACCCGTTGCGGCGCACCATCTCCGTGATGGCGTGCTTGAAATTGAACGGCGGTGCGGCGGCAGTCTCAGCCATTGGGATCCACCCGGAAAAGCGGCTGGCCGAATTCGACGGGGTGCGCGTTGTCGACGAGCACCTCCCGGATCATCCCCGAGACCTCGGCCTCGATCTCGTTCATGATCTTCATCGCTTCGATGATGCACACCACCTGGCCCTGCGCCACCCGCGACCCGACCTTCACGTAGGGCCCGGCACCCGGCTCGG
>DASPFU010000074.1:0-12060 GCA_035620935.1 Gemmatimonadales bacterium | reverse complement strand
GGACGACGGCGTGGACCGAATCGGGCCGCGGGTCCACATCGACGATCGGCCCGTGGATGGTGCGCCGGCGCGTGTACACCACGGGCTCCGCCCCGCGCACCCGGATCGTCTCAGCCACCACCTCAACGGGGGCCCAACCGTCCGTCGTCCGGTAACGGCTCGAATCCGGACTCAGCTCCTCCAGCACGTAGTCCGCGTCGTCCACCATCGCGTTGGTGAATCCCCACGCCACCCGCGCCGTGTGGCCCAGCACGATCGCCGGGACCCCGGGGATCGACACGCCCACGACATCGAGCCCGGGCGCGTGCAGCCCCGCGAGATACCACAGGGACGGTGCGCGCAGCACCAGGTGCGGATCGTTCGCGAGGATCGGCTTGCCGGACGCGGTCCGACTCCCCGCGATCACCCAGGAATTGGAGCCGGCGGGGACGGGGGACGCGGGACGGGGGACGCGGCCCCGCCATCCGGCGGTCACGATGATCGGCAGGCTATCGGGGAAGCTCGGTATCAGCTCCCTCGCCCGCTCCGGTCCCAGCCGCGCCGCGACCTCGGCGAGATCCAGCTCGTCGCCGCCGAAATGCAGGTCCCACGCCTGCAGCACGCCGATGGCGAGCGAATGCTCCGGCTCCCACGGCTCAGGCGCGTGGCCCAGGATGCGCAGCTCGAGCGGGCGCGAGTCCCGTGCGATCCACGCGTTGACCCCGCGGGCGTACACCTCCGCCGCGGCGCGCGACTCGGCTGACATCCCCGCCGCGCGCGCCCGGGCGATCGCGCCCATCTCGAGCGCGCGCAGGTCGCGGTCGGTCTCGAGCGTGCGCGCGCCGAACAGCTCGGAGAGCCGGCCGAGCGCGGCGTGGCGGAGCAACTCCATCTGGAAGAGGCGGTCGCGCGCATGCACGTAGCCGAGCGCCGCGTAGACGTCGACATCGCTCGCCGCGAGGACGTGGGGGACCGCGAGCGAGTCGAGGAGGACCGTGACCGAATCGCCCAGCCCGGCGACGGGCTCGCGCCCGCCTGGCGGCGGCAGGCTCGACAGGAGCCAGAAGCGCCCCACCCCGAACGCCGTGAGGGCGAGCGCCCCCAGGACCGCCACCGTGCCCAGCGCCCGCCTCATCGTCCTCTGCCCACTGCCGGCTGCCGACGGCGCCTCACGAGACTTCAATGATCTGATCCCGCCGCGTCCCCACGCTCACGTAGCGCACGGGACAGCGCGCCAGGTCCTGCAGCCGGTCGAGATACGCCCGCGCCGGCGGCGGCAGGTCGGCCAGCCGCCGCGCGGCGCCGGTGGCCTGGCGCCACCCCGGCAGGGTCTCGTAGATCGGCTTCACCCGGTCGATGCGGTCGAGATCGGCGGGCATCGAGTCGAACGCCTCGCCATCCAGCAGATACCCGACGCACACGGGAATCTCGGCGAACGTGTCGAGCACGTCGAGCTTGGTGACGGCGAGCCCGGTGAGCCCGTTCACCCGCACGGCGTAGCGCACCACCACGGCGTCGAACCAGCCGCAGCGGCGCGGCCGCCCGGTCGTCGCCCCGAACTCGCCGCCGAGCTTCCTGATCCGCTCCGCCGTCGCCGGCTCGGCTTCGGTGGGCAGGGGGCCGTTGCCCACGCGCGTGGTGTACGCCTTGACGACGCCGAGCACGGCGTCGATCGCCGTGGGCCCGATGCCGGCGCCCACCGATGCCCCTCCCGCCGTCGTGTGCGACGACGTCACGTACGGATAGGTGCCGTGGTCCACGTCGAGCAGAGCGCCTTGGGCGCCCTCGAGCAGCACCGACTCGCCACGTTCCAGCGCCTCGTACACGACCCGCCCCGCGTCGATGGCGAGCGGGAGCAGGCGCGGCGCGAGGCGCTCGACCAGGCGCCGGTGCTCCCCGACGTCCGCCAGCTCGCGCGCGCCGAGCATCGTCAGCATCTCGTTCGCTGCCGCCACGCGCCCCGCCACGAGGTCCGCCGCGCGAGTAGCGTCGCGCAGGTCGCCCACCCGCACACCGCGGCGCCCGTACTTGTCTTCGTAGGTCGGGCCGATGCCGCGGCCGGTGGTGCCGAGCCGCTCGCGCGCCTCGCGGGCCTGGTCGAGCAGCTTGTGGTACGGCAGGGTGAGATGGGCGCGGTCCGAGATGAAGATGCGGTGCTCGACCTTCACCCCGCGCGCCACCAGGCCGTCGAGCTCCTGGAAGAACGTCTCGGGGTCGAGCACGACGCCGTTCCCCACGAGACAGACGGCGCCCTGGATGATCCCCGAGGGGATCTGGTGCAGCACGAACTCGCCGGTGCCCGTATCGACCGTGTGGCCAGCGTTGGCGCCGCCCTGGTAGCGCACCACGAGGTCGGCGCGCTCGGCGAGCACGTCCACCACTTTCCCCTTCCCCTCGTCGCCCCACTGAGCGCCCACGACCACCACGCAGTGCGTCTTCGGTCCGAACACGAGGCACCTCCTACAGCTGGCCGAGCAGCGCCTGGAAGCGGGGGTGATCGCGCAACGAGTCCAGGTCCGAGTCGTGCTCGATCCACTCGCGATGACCGAACCCGAGCTCCAGCGCCTGCTCGAGGCACTTGATGGCCTCGTCGCGCTCGCCCTGCACGGCGTAGAAGCAGGCGGTGTTGTACAGCATCCACGAATCCTCGGGATCGATCGCCAGGGCCCGCTTCACCCACTCCCGCGCCTGCTCGCCGCGGCCGCCGCGCGCCAGCACCACGCCGCCGAGGTTGAGCGCCCGGGAGTCCTCGGGGTTCAGCTCCACGTGCCGCTCGAGCACCTGCAGCGCCTGCCGGTGACACGCCTCGGCGTCGGCCTTCTTTCCCAGCGCCACCAGCGCCTGCCAGCGGAACACCGGAGCCTGGTAGTCGTCGGGCCGCAGCCGCGACGCCTCCTCGAACAGCTGCGCCGCCTCGGCGTTCTTGCCCTGCTCGAAGCGCGCGCGGCCGTACAGGTAGTGCGCCTCGAACAGCTTGGGATCGAGGCGCAGCGCGAACTCGAACTCGCGCTCGGCCTCCTCGTACCGCTTGCTGTAGGACAGCGCCAGCCCGCGCGAGACGTGCGCCTCGGCGAGATCGGGGGCGAGCTCGAGCGCCTTGCGACTGTAGGTCTCCGCGCCCTCGAGGATCACCTTGCTCGAGTCCCAGTACTTCGCGAGGAAGGAGCAGCAGTCGGCGATCCCGGCATAGGCGCGCGCGAACTGCGGGTCGAGCGCGATGGCGCGTTCGAACATCCGCCGTGCGTACTCGATCGACTTCTTGCGCCACTGGTGGTAGTACTGCCGGCCGCGCAGGTAGAACTCGTACGCCTGCACGTTCTCGGTCGCGGGGCGCTCGAGGGCGCGCTTCTCGCGGTCGGTCAGCATCACCCGCAACGCCTTGACGATGTTCTCCGCGATCTCGTCCTGGATGGCGAACACGTCCTCGAGGTCGCGGTCGTAGCGCTCCGACCACAGGTGATAGCCGTCCGCCACGTTCACCAGCTGGGCCGTGACGCGCAGCTTGTTGCCGGCCTTGCGCACGCTCCCCTCGAGCACGGCGGCCACCCCCAGCTCCTCGCCGATGCGCCGTATGCTGACGTCCTTGCCCCGAAACGCGAACGCCGACGTGCGCGACGCGATGCGCAGCTCGCCGATCTTCGTCAACGCGTTGATCAGCTCCTCGGCGATGCCCTCGCAGAAGTACTCCTGGTCGCGCTGCGGGCTCATGTCCACGAACGGCAGGACCGCGATCGACTTGGTGCCGCTCCCCTGTGCCGCGGGCATGGCGCCGGGCGGCGTGGATGCGCCGACCGAGCCCAGCGACTGCGCGAACTGCGCGGCGGTGGCGAACCGGTCGCCCGGGACCTTGGCGAGCGCGCGCAGCACGGCGCGCTCCACGCCGTCGGGCACCGTGTCGCGCAACGGCCGGAGCGGCGGTACCGCCTCCGCGAAGCACTGGGCGATGATCGACTGGGCGGTGGGACCGGTGAAGGGGGTCCGTCCCGCGAGCATCTCGTACACCACGCAGCCCAGCGAGTAGATGTCGCTGCGCCCGTCCAGCTCCGCCTCGCCGCCCGCCTGCTCCGGACTCATGTAAGCCGGCGTCCCGACGGCGGTGCCGGTCTGAGTCAGGTTGTCGCTCGCGGCCGCGGTCACCGCCTTGGCGATCCCGAAATCGGTCACCATGGCGGCGCCCTCGTGCAGCATCACGTTCTCGGGCTTGATGTCGCGGTGCACCACGTTGTGGCGGTGCGCATAGTCGAGCGCGGCGGCCACCGCCCGCCCGATCTGCAGCGCGTCGTCGAGGGGCAGCTGGGTCTCGCGCTGGAGCCGCTGGCGCAGCGACTCGCCCTCGATGTAGGGCATGACGTAGTAGAGCAGACCTTCGCCCTGCCCGGAGTCGTAGAGCGGGACGATGTGGGAATGCTGCAGCCGGGCGGCGATCTGGATCTCGCGCAGGAAGCGCTCGGAGCCGAGGGCGGCGGCGAGATGGGGATGGAGGACCTTGATCGCGACCGGGCGGCCGTGCTTGGGGTCCTGCGCCATGAACACCGTGGCCATGCCGCCGCGCCCGATCTCGCGCTCCACGCGGTAGCGGTCGGCCACGGCCTGCTGGAGACGTTCCTGGAGATCACTCATCGGGCGGGAAAGATAGACGGCACGACGGCACGACGCCACGACGGCACGACGGCACGACGCCACGACGGCACGTCGTCACGACGCTACGACGCCACGACGGCTCCCAGCACCGCCGCCACACCCGCAGAGACTGCCTCCACCCCCGCCAGCGTCAGCCGCTCGACCGTGTCCCGCCGGGTGTGTACCACGCCCATGGTGGACCAGTCGCCTTTGAGCAGGGTGACGCACTCGCGGCTCACGCGGGCGAGCGGGACCCCGTCCACGACGACGGGCAACCAGCGCGCGCGGCGTGCGCCCAGGGCGCGGGCGATGGCGTCCACGGCGGCACCGGGGCGATGCACGAACGCCACGACGGGGCCCCGATCGTCGATCCCGTCGACGTTGACGACGGCCGCGTCGCGGAACAGGTCGGGCCGCTCGCGCGCCGCCGCCGTGGCACCGAGCAGCCCCAGCTCTTCCGCGTCGGTGAGGAGGACGCCGACCGGCGCGGCCGGCGGCAGCAGGTCGGCGACGGCGAGCGCCGTGAGCACGCCCGTGGCGTTGTCCACGGCGCCGGGCGAGTCGTTGCGTACGCCGGCCGCGAGCAGACCGTAACCGCCCAGGGCGGCCGGTACGGCGCCGGCAAGCCACCAGCCGGCCGACGGGAGAGCGCCCAGGACGAGCGCCGCGCCCGCCCCCGCCAGGAGCCCGGCGCCCACGACGCTCGCCGCCACCGCCGCGAGCCGCCCGCGCATCGACAGCCCCTGCCCCTTCGAGTCGTAGTGGGCGACCAGCCAGACGCGAGGTATCGCGCCGGGGCGCGTGGCGATCAGGTTCACGCCGTCGGGCACGGGCGGCCGCCGCACCCACGCGGCGATCACGGCGGCGAGCGTCGCCAGGCCGGTGAGTCCGGTGGCCCACAGCGCGAGCCTCCCCGACCCCGGGCCCCACAGCGTCCGGATGGTCGCGGCGAGCCCGGCGAGCGCCAGGACCCCGCCCAGGAGCGCCACAGCGCGCAGTCGCACCGCGGACGCCCGGAAGCGCTGCTCGTCCACGGTGAACCCGCGGCGGGACAATTCGGTCGAGAGGAGGGACCGCGCCAGCCGGTGCGCGGCGGAGCCCACGAGGCGGGGCGCGGCGAGATCGGTGAACAGGCTGCGGTGCCCGCTCACCCGCGGACCAGCGCGGCGACCTCGCTCGTCTCGGCGTCGGGGAGATCGGCGAGCGGCGCGCGGACGGGGCCGCCGTACAGTCCCGCCGCGTGCATCGCCGCCTTCACGCCCGCGGCGCCGAGCCCGCCCACGATGCGGCGGTCGAGCGGGGTGATCAGATCCTGCAGCGCGGCGGCGCGGCCCCGGTCGCCCGCGCGGAACGCGGCGAACAGGTCGGCGCAGCGGCGCGCGGCGAAGCACGCCGCGGCACAGATCGAGCCGTCGCCGCCGCGCTCGAGCGCGGCGAAGAGCAGGCTGGCCGAACCCACCAGCGCCGACCAGCCCGGCACCGCGGCGCGGTAGGCGGCGAAGTTGTCGATGTCGCCCGAGGAGTCCTTGACGCCCGCGATGTTGGGATGCGCCGCCAACTCGGTGAGCACCGCGGGCGGGATCGCCACCCTGGTGAACTTGGGGATGTTGTAGACGAGCACCGGCACCGGGCTGCCGTCGGCCACGCCGCGGTAGTAGGCGGCGAGCTGCGCCGGCGCCAGCCCCGCGCCAAAGTACCCGGGGGGGCGCACCAGCACCGCGTCCGCCCCCTCGGCGCCGGCCGCGCGCGACAGCGCCACGGCCTGGCGCGTCGCCTCGGCGCCCGTGCCCGCAAGGAGCCAGCGCCCGCGCGGGACGGCGTCCCGCGCCGCGGCCACGAGGCGGCGCACCTCGTCCTGGTCGAGGAGCGGTGCCTCCCCCGTCGAGCCCGCGACGACGACCCCGGCGAGCCCGTCGGCGAGCAGCGCCGCGACATTGGCCCGCAGCGCGTCCTCCGCCACGACGCCGGTGATGCGATCGAACGGCGTCGCGATCGCCGCCAGCACCCCGCCGATGGCCGCCGTCATTCGTCTTCGTCCTCCGTGTCCGCGTCGGCGCCCTTGCGCGCCTTGCCGCCGCGCGCCTGCTTGCGCAGCTCCTTCATCTGGGACTCGAAGTCCCCCTCGTCGCTCGCGGCCGCGGCACCGGTCTTGTGCGTGATCACGCTCTCGAACACGAGGTCGGCGAGGTGCTGGTCGAAGGTCTGCATGCCGTGCTGCTCGCGCGATTCCCGCATGTACTCGTGCAGGTCATCGATCCGGTCGGGGTCGCGCAGCATGTCGCGGACCTCGCCCGCGGCGATCAGTACCTCGAGCGCCGCGACCCGCCCCTGCCCGTCCGCGCGCGTGAGCAGCCGCTGGGTGACGATCGCCTGCATCGCTTCGGCGAAGCGCTGGCGCGCGATCAGCTGCTCCTCGGTCGGGAAGGTCGCGATCACGCGGCTCACGGTGGTGCGCACGTCGGGGGTGGCCATGGTCGAGATCACGAGGTGGCCCGTCTCGGCCGCCTTGATGGCGGTGTCGAGCGTCTCGGTATCGCGCAGCTCACCGATGAAGATCACGTCCGGGTCCTGGCGCAGGGCGGCGCGCAGCCCGTGGCGGAAGTCGGGCGTGTCCACGCCCACCTCGCGCTGCGTCACCGAGCAGTTGATGTCGCGGTGCAGGAACTCGATCGGGTCCTCGATCGTGAGGATGTGCCGGTGCTGGTTCTGGTTGATGTGGTTCAGGACGGCCGCGACCGTCGAGCTCTTTCCCGAGCCCGAGACGCCGGTGACGAGCAACAGGCCCTTCTCGACCGACGCGACCTGCGCCATGATCGGCGGCAGGTTGAGGCTGTCGAACGTGGGCACATCGAACGGGATGACCCGCATCACGATCATGAACGACGACCGCTGGCGCAGGACGTTGACCCGGAAGCGCCCGACCCCGGGCATGCCCCAGGAGCAGTCGTAGTCGCGGATCTGGTCGATGTGGGCCCGGTCCTCCTCGTTCGGGATGAGGCGGGCGGCGATGGCGCGGGTCTGCTCGGGCGTCAGCCTCTGCTTGGTGAGCGGCACGAGCCGGCCGTTGATGCGCGCGCGGAACACGTCCCCGGCCTTGATGTGCAGGTCCGAAGCACCGCGGTCCACGGCCGCCTTGATGATCTTCTCCATTAGTACCCCGCGTCGAGGTCGACCACGTTGAGGAGCGGCTCCCCGAGAAGATACCGCCGCAGGTTGTCGAGGATGAGGGCGGTCTCGCGCTCCCAGAAGCGCTCGCTCACGGCGCAGGCGTGCGGGCTCACCAGCACGCGCGGATGGCGCCAGAACGGGTGCTCCGCCGGCAGCGGCTCCGTGGCGAAGACGTCGAGCGCGGCGCCCCGCAGCCGTCCCGCGTCGAGGGCCGCGACGAGCGCCGCCTCGTCCACCAGCGATCCGCGCGACACGTTGACCACCACGGCCTGGTCGGGCAGCCGGGCGAGGAGATGCCCGTCCACCACCCCGGCGCTCGCCGCCGTGTGGGGCGCGGTGATCACGAGGCAATCGCTCTCCGCCGCGAGGCGACCGAGGGCGTCGGCCCCGCCCACCCACGCGACACCCGGTGGGCCGCCCCGCTCCGGCCGGCGCCGCACGCCCGCCACCCGCATCCCGAGCGCCAGCCCGCGCCGCGCCACGGCGCCGCCCACGCCGCCCAGCCCCACGATCCCCAGGCGGACGTCGCGCAGCTCGCGCATCGACCACTTGAGGTCGGTGGCCTCGGCCTTGGCCCAGCGGGCGGCGCGCTGGGCCTCGATCATGCGGTCGAGCCCGCGCGCGAAGTAGGCGATCGCGGCCAGCACCCAGTCCGCCATCGGCTCGGCGTGCACCCCGGCCGAGTTGGTGAGGACGGCCCCCGAGTCGCGCAGGCGCTCGATGCTCGCGCCGACCCCCGCGGTGCCCGAGTGCGCCCAGCGCAGCGTGCCCCGGGCGGCCGCCGCCACGCCCGCCGGCACGCCGTAACCGAGGTAGACCTCCGCCCCGGTCGCCGCGGCCACCGACGCCGGGCTCCCGGTCCCGCCGTCGCCGTCGGAGTCGGCCGGACCGGGAACGTCCACCACGTCCCACGCCGCGCCCGCGGCCTCGCGAATCGCGGCGACGCTCCAGTCGGGGATGCGCCACGCCGGCCGCGGCGAGCGCAGGTCGATCACGAGGCGGCGCGTCACTCGCCGCGCGACACCGTGCGGACAGCCGGATGGTGCAACAGCGCGATCATCACCTGGTCGTGCAGACGCTTGGGTCCGCGGAACTCGTAGTCCAGCACCAGGTCGACGTTCTCGCGCCGCTGGGCGACCTGCACGACCTCGAGGCCGGTGCGCCCCACGACGGTCTCCAGGTCCTCGAGCGGGCTCGGGTCGGGGCGCGCGTGCACGGTGATGCGCGACCGGGTCGTGTGCCGCGCGATGGCCTTCTCGGCGCGGCCCAGCCCCTGGAGCACCCCGACGACGAGCAGGGTAGCGCCGACCGCTTCGAGGTAGTGACCCGCGCCGAGCGCCACGCCGATCGCCGCGACGACCCAGATGGTCGCGGCGCTGGTGAGCCCCACCACCGCGCCGCGCGCGTGCAGGATCGTCCCCGCGCCGATGAAGCCGACGCCCGTCACGATCTGCGCGGCGACGCGCCCCGGGTCCGCGCGGTCGCCCGCGAGGTCGATCGAGAGCGACGTGTACAGTACCGCGCCCAGGCAGATGAGGATGTTGGTACGCAGGCCGGCCGGCTTGCCGCCCAGCTCGCGCTCGAGCCCGATGGCGCCGCCCAGCAGCGTCGCGAGCGCCAGCTGGGCCATCAGGTCGAGGCGGAAGATCTCGACGATCCGCGCCGCCACGTCCACGTCAGCCTCCCGCGGGGGGCAGGAAGCCCATGCGCTGCCGCACCTCGCGCATCGTCCCTTCCGCCACGTCGCGCGCCCGCGCGGCGCCGTCCGCGAGCGCCTGGTCCACCCGCGCCGGCGCGGCGGCGAGCTCGGCCGCCCGCGCACGGACCGGCGCGAGCGCAGCCGTCATGTTGTCGGCCAGCACCCGCTTGCAGTCGAGACAGCCCCATCCCGCGGTGCGACACTGCTGTGCCACGTGGGCCAGGGTCTCAGGGCCCGAGAACCCCCGGTGGATGGTGTACACGTTGCACTTCTCGGGGTCGCCGGGGTCCTTGCGCGTCTTGCGCGCGGGATCGGTCGCCGCGGGCCGCAGCTTCTCCCAGATCACCTCGGGGGGATCGAGCAAGCCGATCGTGTTACCGAGGCTCTTCGACATCTTCGCCTGCCCGTCGAGGCCGAGCACCCGCTTGGCGGTGGAGAGCAGCGCCTGCGGCTCAGGGAAGACGTCCGCGCCGAAGCGGGCGTTCCAGCGGCGGGCGATCTCGCGCATCAGCTCGAGGTGCTGCAGCTGGTCCTCGCCCACGGGCACGAGGGTAGCCTTGTAGAGCAGGACGTCGGCCGCCTGGAGCACGGGGTAGTTGAGCAGCCCGGCGGGCACGCTCTCCTGGCGCTGCGCCTTGTCCTTGAACTGGGTCTGCCGCTCGAGCTCGCCCAGGGGCGTCACCGTGGTCAGCAGCCAGTTAAGTTCCGTGTGCTCCGGCACGTGGGACTGCACGAACAGGATGCACCGCGCCGGGTCGAGCCCGGCCGCCAGCAGGCCCGCCGCCATCTGGCGGGTACGCTCGGCCAGTGTCGCGGGCTCGAACGGCTGGGTGATGGCGTGCAGGTCCACCACGCAGAACACGCAGTCGTGCTCGTGCTGCAGGCGGACCCAGTTCTGGACGGCCCCGAGGTAGTTCCCGATGTGGAGCTCGCCCGAAGGCTGGATACCGGAGAAGGCGCGGGCCATATCGGCCCTGAACCTACCGACGCGGGGCGCGAAGTCGCAAGGTGCGGAGTATCTTGGACTTAGTCGATGCGGCGCGGGTCGCCGCCGCGGCCGGAGCGGCGCACCTGCGCACCGCGGCGCGACCGGCTGCGCACGAATGGACCGAGAAGGCGCGGCGCGACTTCGTGACCGACGTCGATCGCGCGGTCGAGTCGCTGGTCGGCGACGCGCTGCGCGCGGCGATCCCGGGGAGCGCCGTGGTCGGCGAGGAGCTGACCCCCGAGGCAGCGCGCGACGGAGACGTCGTATGGGTCGTCGATCCGCTGGACGGCACCACCAACTTCCTGCACGGGTACCCGCAGTACGCCGTGTCCATCGGCTGCCTCGTCGCCGGGGAGTTGTGCGTGGGCGTGGTGCACGACGTGGCGCGGGACGTCGTCTACCGGGCCGCGACGGGCCACGGCGCGTGGCTGGGCGAGCGGCGGCTCGCGGTGTCGCCCGTCGCCGACCCGGCGCGGGCGCTCGTGGGCACGGGATTCCCGTTCAAGGACATGGACCAGGTGGAGCCGTACCTGCGCCAGCTCGCGGCGGTGCTGCGGGCCTCGAGCGGGGCGCGGCGCGCGGGCTCGGCATCGCTCGACCTCGCCGACGTCGCCGCGGGCCGGTTGGACGCCTTCTGGGAGCTGTCGCTCGCGCCGTGGGACGTGGCCGCGGGCGTGGTGCTGATCCGGGAGGCGGGGGGCGTCGTGACCACGCTCGACGGCGACGCCGATGTGCTGCGCGGCGGAGGGATCGTGGCGGGGAACCCCGCCCTGCACAATTGGCTGACGGAGCTACTGCGAACCGCATGACCCCTCCACCCATTGCGGATTGTGGAATGCGGATTGCGGATTGGTACACCCGGCGTCGGAGCGTGGGGCACGTCTCCGACGACACCCTGTCATTCCGCAATCCACAATCCGCAATCCGCAATTGAGGTTCTCCGTGGCAGCTCCCCTCGTCGAATGCGTCCCCAACTTCTCCGAAGGCCGGGACCACTTCGTCATCGAGAGCCTGCGGCGCGCCATCACGGGCGTCGCGGGCGCGCGGCTGATCGACGTGCAGGTGGACGCGGCGCACCACCGCTCCGTGTTCACGTTCGTCGCGCCCCCGGCTGCTGCGGTCGAGGCGGCGTTCCGCGCGATGCAGGTGGCGCTCGAGCGGATCGACCTGACGCGGCACCAGGGCGAGCATCCACGGATGGGCGCCACCGACGTGGTGCCGTTCGTGCCGGTGCGGGGCGTCACGATGGACGAGTGCGTCGCCCTGGCGCGCCGGCTGGGCGAGCGGGTGGGCCGCGAGCTCGAGATCCCCGTGTATCTCTACGCGCGCGCGGCCACCCGCCCGGAGCGCGAGCGCCTGCCCGACATCCGCAAGGGCGAGTTCGAGGGGCTGCGCCAGCGCATCGGCACCGACCCCGCGGCCGACCCGGACTTCGGCCCGAAGCGCATCCATCCGACCGCCGGCGCGACCGCGATCGGCGCCCGGCCTATTCTGATCGCGTACAACGTGAACCTCGCCACGCGGCGTCTGAGCGTGGCCAAGCGCATCGCGTCGGCCATCCGCGCCAGCAGCGGCGGACTGCCGTTTGTCAAAGCGATGGGGGTGC
>DASPFU010000073.1:0-16208 GCA_035620935.1 Gemmatimonadales bacterium | reverse complement strand
CTGAAGCGTGACGGCCGGTGGCTCGAGACGCTCCCGCACAGCCACACCTACCCGTTCTGCTGGCGCTGCGATTCCGCGCTGATCTACTACGCGCGCAGCTCGTGGTTCGTGCGCACGACCGCGTTCCGCGACCGGATGCTCGCGGTGAATGCGGCGGTCATGTGGCACCCCCCCGAGGTCGGGTCGGGCCGGTTCGGCGCGTGGCTCGAGAACAACGTGGACTGGGCGCTGTCGCGAGACCGCTACTGGGGCACGCCGCTGTGCATGTGGGAGTGCGACGCGATGCCGGAGCATCGCGAGGTGGTGGGGTCGTTCGCGGAGCTGGCCGAGCGCTGGGGTCGGCCCCTGCCGACGGACTTCGATCCGCACAAGCCGCACATCGACGGCTACGTGTGGCCGTGCCGGACCTGCGGCGGGACCATGCGCCGCGTCCCCGAGGTGATCGACGCGTGGTTCGATTCCGGCTCGATGCCGTACGCGCAATGGCACTACCCGTTCGCCGGCGAGGCCGAGTTCCGCGCGCACTTCCCGGCGGACTTCATCTGCGAGGGCGTGGACCAGACGCGGGGGTGGTTTTACTCGCTGCTGGCGATCGCGGTCGGGGCATTCGACGGGCCGGCGTACCGCCACGTGATCGTCAACGAGCTGGTGCTCGATGCCCAGGGCCAGAAGATGTCGAAGAGCCGCGGCAACGTGGTGGAGCCCGCAGCCGTGATCGCCGCTGCCGGCGCGGACGCGCTCCGCCTGTACCTGCTCGGCCAGAGCCAGGTGTGGCTCCCCAAGCGGTTCGACGCGGCACAGATCGGCGAGCTGGCGGGCCGGTTCCTCACGACGCTACGCAGCACCTACGATTTCTTCGCCCGGTACGCCGGCGACTGGACGCCCGCCGCGGCGCCGGCCGAGGGCGCGCGCCCGCTCGTGGACCGCTGGCTTCTGGCGCGGCTCGACGAGGTGAGCGGGGCCGTGGGGGCGGCGTGGGGCGGCTTCGATGCCACGGCCGGGGTGCGCGCGGTGATCGATTTCACGGTGGATGATCTGTCCAACTGGTACGTCCGCGTGAACCGGAGCCGCTTCTGGGCCCCCGATCGGGAGCCCGACGCGGCGGCCCTGGCCACCCTGCACGAGGCGCTGGTGACGGTGGCGCGGCTGCTCGCGCCCGCGGCCCCGTTCCTGGCGGACTGGCTCCATCGGGCCCTCGCGGGAACCTCCGTCCACCTGGCACGGTTCCCGCAGGACCGGGGACGGCGGGCCCCCGACCTGGTGCGGGGCATGGCGGCGGTCCGGCGCCTCGCCACACTGACGCGGGCGGCCCGGGAGGCACGGAAGCTGCGCGTCCGCCAGCCCGTCCGGGGGATCCGGGTGGCCGTGCCGGCCGCGGACCGGACGGAGGGCTTGGCAGCCCTGTTAGATATCTTGGCTGCCGAAGTGAACGCGAAGACGTGCGAGGTGGTCGCATCCGATGATGCGCTCGTCTCGCTCAAGGGCCGGGCGAATTTCCGGGCGCTGGGCAGGCGCTACGGGAAGGACACCCCCCGCGCCGCGGCCGCCGCGGCCGAGCTGTCCGCGGACGCGCTGCGGGCGCTGGAGCGCGGCGAGACCGTGACCGCCGGCGAGTTCACGTTCGGGCCGGAGGACGTGACGGTCGCGCGCGAGGTGGCGAGCGACTGGGAGGTGCAGAGCGACGGGCCGTACGTGGTCGCGCTGGACCCCACGCTGACCGAGGAGCTGACCCGGGAAGGGCTGGCGCGGGAGGTGGTGAACCGCGTGCAGCGGCTCCGCAAGGAAGCGGGGTACGAGTACACCACCCGCATCGAGCTCGCCCTGTCCGGCGACGCCGAGGTGGTGGAGGCGGTGCGACGGCACCTGTCGTTCATCGAGGGCGAGACGCTCACCCGGCGCACGCTGCTGGGGGGAGTGCTCGACGGGGCCGACGTGACGCAGGACGTGGACATCGAGGGACGCCGCCTGACGATCGCGGTGCGGCGCCACGACGGACGAAAGGGCGAGACCCGCTGATGCCGACGAAATCCAAGTCGAAGGGCCTGACCAAGAAGCAGCTCCAGCATCTCGAGAAGCGGCTCCTCGAGGAGCGCGCGCGCGTGATGAAGGAGTTGGGCCACTACGACGAGTCGTTCAATGCGACCCTGCAGGCGTCCGACGGCGACCTGTCGAGCTACTCGTTCCACATGGCCGACCAGGGCACCGACGCGATGGAGCGCGAGAAGGCGTTCCTGTTCGCCTCGCAGGAGGGGCGCTACCTCTGGCACGTGAACCAGGCGCTGCGCCGTCTCTACAGCACCCCGGAGAAGTTCGGCAAGTGCGAGCAGTGCGGGGAGGACATCGGGTTCGACCGCCTCGACGCGCTGCCGCACGCGCGCCTCTGCATCCAGTGCAAGGCGAAGGAAGAGGATGGCAAGCGCCGCTGACCGCCGCCTGTTCTGGGGGCTGGCCGGCGTCGTCGTCGTCCTCGACCTGGCCACCAAGTTCGTCGCCGAGGCCCGCCTGACCTACCGTCCCCTCTCCATCGTCGGTGAATGGGTGCGGCTGCGGCTGGTCTACAACGAGGGCGCCGCGTTCGGGCTCCACCTCGGCGAGTACTCGCGGTGGATCTTCTTCGGCCTCGCCCTGCTGGCGCTCGCGGTGCTCGGCTCGATGGTCCGCACCACCCGTCCGGGCGACCGCTTCCGTCTGGGGGCGCTGGCGCTGATCTGCGGCGGCGCCGCCGGCAATCTGATCGACCGCGTCCGCAGCGCCCAGGGAGTGGTGGACTTCCTGGACGTCGGGGTCGGGGCCTGGCGGTGGCCCACGTTCAACGTGGCCGACTCGGCGATCACGATCGGCGCGGTGGCCCTCGCCGTGTCGCTGTGGGCGGAGGGCCGGGAGGCCGAGCGGGCCAAGGAGGCGGGGACGGCCGCGACGTGACCGCCCCCGGTGGGGACGGCGCGATCGTGTTCTGCGTCGCCACCGACGACCCCGGGCGCCTCGACGCCTTCCTCGCGGACCGCCTCGCCATCTCCCGCACCCAGGCGGCCCGGCTCATCGCCGACAAACGCGTCACCGCGAACGGACGGCCCCTGCGCGCCTCCGCGCGCCCCGCGCGGGGCACCGAGATCACGGTCGCGTTGCCGGCCGCCGCGAGCCCTCGCACCTACGCTCCCGCCCACGCCGACCTCCGCTTCGTCTATGAGGATGACCACGTCGCGGTGCTCGACAAGCCGGCGGGACTGGTGGTCCATCCCGGCCCGGGCCATTGGGACGACAGCCTGGTGAACGTCCTCCTGGGGCGGGGAACACCCCTGGCAGCCGCGGGCGGCGAGGGCCGGCCCGGCATCGTGCACCGGCTGGACCGCGACACCTCCGGCCTGCTGCTGCTCGCCAAGACCGACGCCGCGCACCGCCGCCTGGCGCGCGCCATCGAGCAGCGCCGCGTCACCCGCGTGTACGCGGCGCTGGTCTGGGGACATTTCCCGCGCGCCGACTTCGACATCGAGGCGCCGATCGCCCGCCATGTGCAGGACCGCAAGCGGATGACGGTGCGCGCGGGTGGGCGGCACGCCGTGACGCACGTCTCCGTCGTCGCCCGGTTCGCACACACCGAGCTGTTGCGCATCCGGCTCGGCACCGGCCGCACCCATCAGATCCGGGTGCACCTGGCCCACGTGGGGCACCCCGTCGTGGGCGACCGCGAGTACGCGCTCGGCGGGTCGCGGCGGGTCACGCCGTCCCAGCGCCGGGAGGCGGAGCGGATCGAGACGCTGGCCCCGCGCCAGCTGCTCCACGCCGCGGCGCTCACGTTCGACCACCCGGTGAGCGGCCAGCCCCTCGCCCTGCGGTCCGAGTGGCCCGACGACCTGCGCCCGGCGCTCGCCGAAGCGGCCGGGGACCCCGCATTGCTTGCTCAACGCAACTCCTTGCAGTATCTTGGCTTCTGGAATTCGGATGGGTGACCCCACGACCGTCCGGCTGCTCCTTTTCCGGGTCGGCGCCCTGCTCGGCGCGGTCGCCGTGGAGGAGGTGGCGGAGATCCTGCCCCGGCTCGATACCACCCGCATCCCCGGGGCGATGCCGTTCGTCGCGGGGCTTGTGAACGTCCGCGGCACGCTGGTGACGGTCGTCACCGGGTGGCGCGCCTTGGGCCAGCCCGACGGGGGGCCCGAGGGCGGCGCGAGCTTGGTGCTGCTGCGCCTCCAGGGCGGGCGGCGGCTGATCGGCCTCACGGTCGATGACGTGGTGGATCTCGTGACCGTGGCCCCGGATGATCTGCAGGACCGGGCGGCGTTGCCCGGTGTCGATCCGGTGCTGGTCCGGGCCGTGGGCCGCCGCGGCAGCGGATCGTACGTGGTGCTCGATACGGCCGCGTTGTTCGCCCCCGTGCTCGCGTCCTAGTCCCCGGGAGGGTGGATGAGTCACACGGTCCTGGTCTGCGATGACGCCATCTTCATGCGCACGATGATCAGTGACATCCTGGCCCAGGCGGGATTCGAGATCGTGGGCGAGGCCGAGAGCGGCGTCCAGGCCGTCGAGAAGTACCGCCAGCTCAAGCCCGACCTGGTGACGATGGACATCGTGATGCCCGACATGGGCGGGATCGACGCGGTCCGCGAGATCGTCAAGTTCGACCCCGACGCCAAGATCCTGATGTGCAGCGCGATGGGCCAGCAGGCGTTGGTGGTCGAGGCGATCCAGGCCGGCGCCAAGGACTTCGTCGTCAAACCGTTCCAGCCCTCCCGGGTGCTCGAAGCCGTCCAGCGCGTCCTCCGGTAGCGCATGGACCTGTCGCAGTACGCCGAGCTGTTCCTGGCCGAGAGCCGGGAGCACCTGGGCGCCTGCAACACGTGGCTGCTCGCGTGGGAGCGGGATGCCGCCGCCAGCGAGCCGGTCCGCGGCCTGTTCCGCTCCGTCCACACGATCAAGGGGATGGCCGCGACGATGGGCTACGGCGGCGTGGCCGAGCTGGCCCACGCGATGGTGAACCTGCTCGACCGCCTGCGCCGGGGCGCGGAGCCCCCGTCCCCCCAGCTGATCCAGACGCTGTTCCGGGCGACCGACGCGCTCGAGCGCGCGATCGACCACGCCGTCGCGGGCCGCGGCGAGGACGGCGGCATCGCAGCGACGGTGGCCGAGCTCGACCGGGCGACACGGCGGGTGGAGGGGGGGAGGGTGGCCGCCGAGGAGCCGGCGGGTCCCGTGGCCGCCGTGCCGGCCCCGGCCATGTCGGGGCGGCTCGTGACCGTCGGGCTGCGGGCCGAGGCGCCGCTCAAGGGAGGGCGCGGCTTGCTGGTCCTGCGGCGGGCGGAGGAGCTCGGGGCGGTCCACGAGATCACGCCACCGCTCGACGCGTTCGAGTCGGAGGAGTTCGACGGCCGGTTCAGCTTCCGGCTCGCGACGAGCGCCACGGCGGTGGCGATCGAGGCGGCGCTGCGGACCGCGGGCGACGTCGACACGGTGCTCGTGAGCCAGGAGGAGGTGCGGACCCCGCGGGCCGAGGGTCTCGTGGCGGAGGCGGGGCGCAGCCGGCACCTCCGGGTCGACCTGCGGCGGCTGGACGCGCTGATGGACCTGATCGGCGAGCTGGTGACGGTGCGGGGACGGCTGAACGACCTGGCAGCGCGGCGCCGTGACGTGGCGATGGACGACCTCGCCGTCCAGATCTCGCGGCTCTCGACCGACCTCCAGTCGGAGATCATCCAGGCGCGGATGACGCCAGTGTGGCAGGTGTTCGACCGGTTTCCCCGCCTGGTGCGGGACATCGCGCATCAGCTGGGCAAGCAGGTCGAGTTCCGGGTCGAGGGCAAGGAGATCGAGCTCGACCGCACGATCCTGGACGAGCTGAGCGATCCGCTGGTGCACCTGCTGCGCAACGCGGTGGACCACGGGATCGAGCCGGCGGCGGAGCGGGCGCGGCTCGGCAAGCCCGCGGCGGGGACGATCGGCCTCTCGGCGGCGCGCGAGCGGGCGAGCGTGACGATCACGCTCACCGACGACGGGCGCGGCATCGACCGCGCGCGCATCCTCGAGCAGGCCAGGCGCGAGGGTCTCGTGGACCCCGGCGTGACGGCGCTGACCGACGACCACCTGCTGCGGGTGCTGGCGCGGCCGGGGTTCTCGACCGCCGCGGCGGTGACGAGCGTGTCGGGACGCGGTGTCGGGATCGACGTCGCCATGTCGAAGCTGCGCGCCGTGGGCGGCGCCCTCGAGGTGCGCACCGAGCCGGGGCGGGGCACGACCTTCGTGCTGCGGCTGCCCGTCACCCTGGCCATCGTGCGGGCGTTGATCGCGAAGGTGGGGTCGGAGCGCTACGCGTTGCCGCTGACGTACGTCGCGGAAACGGTCGAGCTCGGCGCCGCGCCCGTGACCACGGTCGAGGGGCGCGAGGCGATGTTGTTGCGCGATCGGGTGGTGCCCGTCGTCCATCTGCGCGACCTGCTGGGGGCGGGCGGGGATCCGCCGCGCGCGCGCCGGCCGGTGATCGTGGTGGAGCAGGGCGAGCGGCGGGCCGGGCTGGTGGTGGACGGGATGGAAGGGCAGCGCGAGATCGTGGTCAAGGGATTCGACGCGCCGCCGGGCACGCTGCCCGTGTTCAGCGGTGCCACCATCATGGGCGACGGCGTGCCGGCGCTGATCCTCGACGCCGGCGGGCTCCTCTAGGGAGGCGGCATGGACGACGTCCGCGATCTGAAGGAGCGGCAGCTCGACGCGTTGAAAGAGGTCGCGAACATCGGGGGCGGCCACGCCGCGACCGCGCTCTCGCAGATGACCAACCGGCGCGTCATGATCAGCGTGCCCCGGATCAACATCGTGCGGCTCGAGGAGGTGCCCGAGCTGATCGGGGCGCCGAACGAGGTCGTGGCGGCGGTGCTGATGCACATGCTCGGCGACCTGACGGGACGGACGCTGCTGCTCTTCCCGGAGAAGGTGTCGCTGCGGCTGTGCGACATGCTGCTGCGCCGGCCGTCGGGCGGGACCACGGCGCTCGGTACGCTGGAGCAGTCGGCCCTCAAGGAGGCCGGCAACATCCTGTCGGGCGCCTACATGAACGCGCTGTCGGAGTTCATGCAGATGCTGCTGCTGCCGTCGGTGCCGAGTCTGGTGGTCGACATGTCCGCCGCGGTCCTGACCACGACCTACCTCAACTTCGGTCACGACCGGGATTTCGTCTTCTGCGTGGAGACCGAGTTCCGCATCGACGCCGAGGAGGCGCTGCGAGGTCATTTCCTCCTGCTCCCCGACATGGCCTCGCTCCGCGCGATCTTCGACGCCATCCGGCTCGACTGATCCGTGACGGCGCCGGCGCTGAGCGACCGGGACGTGGCGGTGCTCCGTTCCTTCGCCCGGCGCATCGATCCGGCCGACGCCGGCGCGCACAACAACCTCGGGGTCCTCTACTTCCAGAAGGGGCTCGTCGCCGAGGCGATCACCGAGTTCACCCGGGCGCTCGATCTGGATCCGCGCATGCAGGTCGCCCAGCGCAACCTCGAGATCGCGTACCAGCGGTCCGGGTTCCATGAGCGGCGGATCGCGGAGCTCGAGGACCGGTTGCGGGCGGCGCCCGGCGACCGGGGCGCGCGCTGGGAGCTGGGACGCGTGTACGCCACGCTGGGGCGGCTCCCTGAGGCGATCCGCGAATTCGAACAGATCGTCGCCGCTCGCGAGGACGACGTCGCGGCCGTGATCCAGGTCGCCCTGGCCGAGCGGAGCCGGGGGCGCCTCGAGGCCGCGACCGAGTGGCTCGAGCGCGCTCGCACCCTCGACCCCGAATCGAGCGTCGTGTACCTCTACCTCGGCGAAGTGCTGTACAACCGGGGCCTCAACGAGGCGGCGCTCGGGGCGCTGCAGCAGGCCGTGCACCTCACCCCCGACAACGCCAACGCCCAGTACCTCATGGCGTTCGTGCTCGGCGATCTGGGACGGCACGCCGAGGCGCGTGACGCCTCGCAGCAGGCCGTGAAGCTCAATCCGCCGCTCGCGCGCGCGCACGCCAACCTGTCCCTCGAGCGGTTCGCCACCGAGCGCCGCAGCCGGCCGGTGCGTCCGTCGCAGGCGGTCGCGGCCGCCGACGACCGGGCGCACTGCAACCTGGGACTCGCCTTCCGGCAGAAAGGGTACTACGCCGAGGCGCTGCGCGAGTATCAGCTCGCGTTGGACCGGGGCGAGGACCGCCAGCTCGCCCTCCGGGCGATGGGCGAAGTGCACCTGCTGGTGCGCGACTTCGCGGCGGCCCTCACCGTCTACGACACCCTGCTGCACGAGGACCCACAGGCGCCCAAACTGTGGAACGAGCGCGGCGTGGTGCTGCACCAGATGGGCCGCGGTGATGACGCCCTGGTCTGCTATCGCCAGGCGGTGGAGGTGGAGCCGAAGTACGCGCTGGCCTGGAACAACCTGGGCGTCGCGCTCGCCCAGCAGGGACAGTCCGACGAGGCGATCGAAGCGCTGCGCCGGGCGCAGCAGCTGCAGCCGGAGATCACCGCGGCGCGGCTCAACCTGGCGCTGCTGCTCGCGCACCTGCGGCGCTACCAGCTCGCGCTGGAGGCCTACCGGCAGGTGCTCGCCGACGAGCCGCAGTCCGCGCCCGCCTGGAACGGGGTGGGCATCGTGCTGACCGAGCTGAAGCGGTTCGCCGACGCCCGCAACGCCTTCGCCCGTGCGGTAGAGGGGGACCCGCACCTCGCCGGCGCGCACTACAACCTCAGTTTCGCCCTGTCCAACCTCGGGGATTTCGAGGGCGCCCTGCGGGCCACCAAGCGGGCGCTGGAGCTCGACCCCTACTACGTGCCGCAGAAGTTCGCGCTGACCATCGACCTGCAGTACGAACAGCCGGCCATCGGGGTCGTCCCGGACATCTCTGCCGACGTCGCGACGGACACGCTCGGCGGCACGTTCACGTTCGACCAGCGCCTGCTCGACAGCCTGTTCCAGGAGCTCGAGCCCGCCGCGCCACCGCCGCGCCGCAGCCGCGGCGTGCCGGGCGACGACCCGCTCACACTGGCGCGCGACTACGTGAGCAAGGGGCTCACCGAGCTGGCGATCGCCGAGACGGTACGCGCCACCCAGCGCGGTGCCAGCCGGGTGGACGGCGCGCTCCTGCTGGGGGAGATCTACGCGGGCCGCGGGCTGCCCGGCGAAGCGCTGGAGCATTTCCGCGAGGCCCGCGCGCTTGCGCCCGAGCGCCCGGAACCGCTGCTGGGGCTGGTCAAGGCGCTGCTGGCGCTGGACCGTACGGCCGAGGCGGCGCCGCTCACCGAGGAGCTGCTGCGCCTCGCGCCGGACGACGTCGAGGCGGCGGTCGCGGCGGCCCGGGCGCGCGGCGCGACGGGCGACGCGGGGGGGCGCTGACCCTGCTGCGCCAGGCCCAGGCCCGCGCGCCGGGGCGCGCCGACCTGCACCAGCTGCAGGGCGACATCGCCGCCCGCGTCGGCGACATCGAGGGAGCGCTCGCCGCCTACCGGGCGGCGCTCGAGCTGGACCGGGGGTTCGTGCAGGTGTGGCGCGAGCTCGGACGCCTGCACGAGCAGCGCGAGGAGTGGGCCGCGGCGCGCGACGCCTACGAGCAGGCGCTGGAGATCCTGCCCACGTTCCACGAGGCCGCGCTCGCCCTGGCGGAGCTGCACCGCCACGCCGGCCGCTTCCGCATGGCCGTCCAGCGGCTCGCGGACATGCTGGAGCACGACCCGTACGATCTCGAGGCGCTGCTCCTGCTGGGGCGCTCCCTGCTCGACGACAAACGGGTGGAGCCGGCCCTCGAGGCCTTCCGCCGGGTCCTCAAGTTCGATCCCGACCACGTCGGAGCGCTGTTCCACGCCGGCGTGACGCTCGCCCGGTTACGGCGCTATCACGAGGCGATCGAGGCGTGGGAGCACGTGACCCGGGTCGATCCGGGAGGGCCGTACGCCCAGCGCGCCCGCATGCACGCGCGCACGGCGCTCGACCTGCGTCACATCTTCGCGACCGAGGCGGCCTGATGGCGATCGAAGGGCCGCTGCGTGAACTGTCGATCCACGACGTCTTCCAGCTGCTCGACCTCAGCCGCAAGACGGGGGTCCTGCGGGTCGAGTCCGAGCTGCGCCACAACGCCGGGACGATCTACTTCCACGAGGGGTCGATCGTGTACGCGGAGATCCGCAGCAACCCGCACCTGCTGGGCGAGCTCCTCGTGCGGACGGGGCGGGTCTCGCGGGGGGAGCTGGAGGAGGCGCGGGAGCTGCAGCGCCGCCAGGGGGACCGGCCGCGCATCGGCGAAATCCTCATCACCCTCGGTTCGATCACCGCGCGCGACCTGCACCGCCACGTCCGACTGCAGGTGGAGGAGGTCGTCTTCGAGGTCACGAACTGGACCGAGGGGCACTTCTCCTTCACCGAGGGGCGGCTCGACGGGGTACCGCCGGACAGCACGGTGCGAATCCGGGTCGAGGCGCTCCTGATGGAAGGCGCGCGGCGGATCGACGAGTGGTCGCGCATCGAGAAGCGGGTCCCGCACCTCGGGGTCGTGCCGGCCCTGGCGCCCAGCCCCGAGGGCACCGAGGGCCAGCTCGACCTGCTGCCGCCCGAATGGGAGGTGCTCGCGCTGATCGACGGGGCGCGTGACGTGCGGACCATCGCCGCGGAGCTGACCCGGTCCGACTTCGACGTCGCCAAGACGCTCTTCGGGCTGGAGAGCGCCGGCGTCATCGTCCTGCTCGCGCCCGTGGACGCGCCTGACGGGTCGGGCGCCGCGGCCGGCGAGGACCTGCTCGCGCAGGCGGCGGCAGCCCTCGCGCGGCACGACTTCGAGGGCGCGCGCGCCGCCGCCGAGCACGCGGTGGCGACGCGGCCGCAGGACGCGGCCGCGCACCTCGCGCTGGGGCGGGCGCAGCTGGCCGCGGGGCGGGCCCCGGGTGCGCTGGAATCGCTGGCGCGGGCGGTGCGGCTCGACCCGCGGCTCGCCGCCGCGTACCGGGTACAGGGGTTCGCCCTCGCGGCGGTCGGCCGCTTCCAGGAGGCGGCCGAGAGCTGGGACCAGTGGGAGCGCCTGGCGCCACGCGCCGCGGACGAGGCGGCCCACGCGGAGGCCGTCCAGCAGGCCCGCGCGGCGGCACGGCTGTTCGCCGGAGCGATCGGCCGTGGCTGACGACATCCGCACCCTCTCGGCCCGGCTGGCCCAGGACCCGCACAGCCTCGCGTTCCTCGAGCTGGGCGAGCTGCTGCGCCGCAAGGGACAGGTCGACGCCGCGCACCGCGTGGCGCTCGCCGGGCTGGGCCGGCATCCGCACAACGCGAACGCGCACGACCTCTACGCCCGGATCCTCGCCGACAAACGCGACTACGAGCGCGCGTTCGACGAGTGGGACATGGCGCTCCGCATCGCGCCCAGGCATCTCGGGGCGCTCAAGGGCCTCGCGTTCCTGTACTTCAAGGTCGGCGACATCGCCCAGGCGGAAGCGCACCTCGTCGCGGCCCAGCGCGCGGTGCCGGACGACCCCGGGATCGCGCAGGCCCTCGCCATGGTGCGCGGCGCGGGCGCCCCCGGGCTCGACGGGGTCACGACCCCCGCAGCGCCGGCGCCGGACGCAGGAGCGGTGGAGGCGCCCGCAGCCTCCGAGCATGCCGAGCCCGGGCCCCAGCCCCAGCCCCAGCCCCAGCCAGAGCCGCCGCCCGGGCCGGCCGAGACGGGGGATCAGGGGTTCGAGGAAGCCGCCGTGTTCGCGGCGCTCGACGGGGGGCACGAGGGGCTGCTCCTGGTGGGCGAGGCCGGGCTGGTGGTGGGGGGCGGGCTGCGCGATCCCGCCGGCCGCGATGTCGGCGAGGCCGTGGCGGCCTACCTGGGTGGGGTGGCCCAGGAGGCGGGGCGGACCGCGCAGCGGTTGGGGTTGGGCGAATGGACCGGCCTCTCGGTCGAGGGGCGGGTGACGCACGTGCACGTGTGCCGGCCGCGGTCCGACGCGCTGCTCGCCATCGTGCGGGACCGCGCGATGCCGCTCGGGCGGCTGGCGGTGATCGCGCAGCGCGCCGCCCACACGGCTCGGCGCTGGCTGGAGCGCCAGGCGTGAGCGGGTACGCGCCGGTGCTGGAGCGGATCACGCGCGTCCCGGGGGTGCGCGGCGCGATGCTCGTGTCGGTGAAGGACGGGCTGATGGTGTCCGACCATTCGGTCGAGGGCCTCAAGGGCGCGGCGGTCGCCGCGCTCGCGGCCAGCCTGGCGCAGCGGGTGGGCCGCGCGCTGGCGGCGGCGGGCGCCGGCGCGCCCGCCTTCTGGCACCTGCACGCGTCGGACGGCGCGGTCCTCGCGGTGGCCGCGCCTGACGATCTGCTGGTCGTGGCGGTCACCGCGCCCGACGTCAACGCGGGGCTGGTGCGGCTGGAGCTGTTGCGCGCGGCGGAGGCGGTGGCGTGACGGCACGCGCCGTCGAGCCGTGGGCGGTCGCCCCCGTCGACGCCTTCGTCCACGAGGTGCAGGCCCGCCTGGTGCTGGTGATGACGCCGGCCGGGCAGGTGTTCGCGCAATGGGGGTTCGCCCGGGCGGTCGACGTGATGTCGGCCGCGGCACTCGCCGCGGGGATCGTGGCGTCGACGGCCGAGATCGCGCGCCTGCTGGGGCAGCGGCCGTTCGCCGTGCTGAACCACGAAGGCGACCGGACGGGCATCTTCCTGGGCACCTTCCCGACCGGCCGGGGGCCGCTCGTCGCGCTCGTCGTCTATCCGCTCGACGCTTCGTCGGTCGGCATCGTACAGTTATTCTTCGAGCAGCTCGCCGCGGACCTGCAGGAGGCGAGCCCCAAGGAACCGGCCACGAAGCAGGTGCTGGCGGCGGACTTCGAGCGCGAGCTGGCCGACAGCCTCAACGCGCTCTTCGGGAGATAGGCCCCTTTGTCCCTGGTCAACTTCACGACGCGCGAGATCACCTGCAAGATCGTCTACTACGGGCCGGGTCGCTCGGGGAAGACGCGCAACCTGCACTACGTGTACGGCCGGGTGCCCGAGGCGCGGCGCGGGCGCATGATCTCGCTCGCGACCCAGACCGACCGCACGCTGTTCTTCGATTTCCTGCCGATCGACCTGGGGTCGATCTCCGGGTTCGTGACGCGGTTCCAGCTGTACACCGTGCCGGGGCAGGTGTACTACAACGCCACCCGCCGTCTGGTGCTGCAGGGGGCCGACGGCGTGGTGTTCGTCGCCGACAGCCAGGCGCGCCAGCTCGACGAGAACCTCGAGAGTCTCCAGAACCTGCAGAGCAACCTGCTGGAGCTGGGGCAGGACGCTCGTCAGGTCCCCTTCGTCCTGCAGTACAACAAGCAGGACCTGCCGCGCGAGCTGATCCTCACGCCGACCGAGCTCGACGACGCGCTCAACTTCCGCGGCGCGCCGAGCTTTCCGGCAGACGCGCTGCACGGGGCGGGCGTGTTCGAGACGCTGAAGTCCATCTCCGAGCTGGTGCTGCGGCGGCTCTCCGCGGGGGCGCCGGCGTGACGGTCGCGCTCAATCCCAAGTTCACGCTGGAGACGTTCGTGGTCGGGTCCGCGAACCGGCTGGCGGTCACCGCTGGGCGGACGGTGGCGGAGAGTCCGGGCTCGGCGTACAACCCGCTGTTCATCTACAGCGCGTCGGGGCTGGGCAAGACGCACCTCCTGATGGCGATGGGTCACGCCGCCAAGCGCCTCGCGCCCGGTCTCAACGTCGAGTACCTCACGCTCGACGAATTCGTCGAGGCGTTCCACGCGGCCGTCGCGGCGGGGCAGGGCGATGCGGTGCGTCAGCGGGTGCAGGCGGTGGACATGCTGCTGGTGGACGACGTCCAGTTCCTGACCAACCGCAAGGAGATGCAGGCGGAGCTGCTGCGCCTCACCGAAGCCCTGCTCTCGGCGGGCCACCAGATCGTCCTGGCCAGCGACCGGCCGCCGAACGAGATCGCCGACCTGGACGAGCGCCTCATCTCGCGCTTCTCGGGCGGTCTCGTGGTGGACATGGGCCCGCCCGATTACGAGACGCGCGTAGCCATCCTGCGGCGCAAGGCGGAGGAGCGCGGCGTGAGCTTCGCCCCGGGCGTGCTGGACGCGGCGGCCGCGCTCGAGCTGAGCAACGTGCGCGAATTGATGGGCGCGCTGAACCGGCTGGTCGCCTACCAGGCGGTGAGCGACGCCACGATCACGCCCGAGACCGCCCGCGAGATGTTGCGGGGCAAGCCGGGGGCCGCCCCGGCGGCCGCACCGGAGGCACCGGTCGCGGACGAGATCGCGCCCGCCGTCGTCCCGACGCCCGAGCCGACGCCTGAGCCGGCACCCGAGCCGGCACCCGAGCCGGCACCCGCGGCATCCGGCGGGGACGAGTTCGCGCTGTTCCTCACCGACGTCGCGGCGACCGTCGGCAAGGCGGTGGAGGCGTGGCGCGCGCGGGTGGCGGAGGCGGTGCTGCGGTGGGAGGGGGAGGGATACCGCACGGCGCGCCTCGAGGCCCTGCTCGACCAGGACACCCCGGGGGGGGTCGAGGAGGCGATCGCGGCGTATGGTCGCGACGTGGAGCGTCTGCGCACGCTGGCGGCCGAGGTGGCGCAGCTCGACCCGCCGGCCGCGGGCAACGCCGTGTTCCGGGACCCGGGGCGGCTGGACGAGGCGGAGGAGCTCGCGGGCCGAGTGCGTGCCGGGGTGGCGCCTCCGCCCGGCCCGTCGGGCGCCTACCCGCTGGAGGCGCTGGTCGTCGGCCCGTCGAACCAGATCGCGGTTGGGGCCGCGCGCGAGGTGATCGCCGTGCCGGGACGCCGCTACAACCCGCTGGTGATCGTGGGGCGCCCCGGCACGGGCAAGACGCACCTGCTGCACGCGGTCGGGCTCGAGCTCGCGCGCCGTCCCGGGGCCGTGGTCGCGTGCCTGTCGGGGCAGGCGTTCATCGATGAGCTGATCGCGGCCATCGATGCCGACCGCATGGACTGGTGGCGCGCCCGATACCGCCGGGCCACCGCGCTGCTGATCGACGACATCCACCTCCTCGCGGGCAAGGAGCGCAGCCAGGAGGAGCTGTTCCTCCTGTTCAATCTGTTCCTCGACTGGGAGCGCCAGCTGGTGTTCACCACGCCGGCGCACCCGAGCGAGCTGGCGGACCTCGAGCCGCGGATCGCGTCGCGGTTGGCGGGGGGGCTGGTGGCGGAGCTGTCCGAGCCGGACCGCGCGATCCGGGCGGCGCTCGTCGCGCGGGCCCTGGCCGAGCACCCGGAGGCGGAGCGGGCCCTGATCGACTATCTCGCCGATCGGCCCGCGGGCTCCGTCCTCAGCGTGCTGGACGCCGTGCAGCGGGTGATTGCCGCCGCGGCGGCGCAGGAGCGGCCGCTCACCGCCACCCTGGCGCGCGAGGTGCTCGAGGGCCAGCTGGGGCGCGACCGGCGGACGGTCGGGATGCGCACCAGCGGCATCGTGGTCTCGAGCGCGTCGGGCGTGCGCAGCCGGGAGAAGATGGTGTGGGACTGGCCGGACACCGCCGACCGGCTGGTCGGGGAGCTGCCCTAGATGGCGATCAAGGGCTCGCTCAAGGAGGCGTCGCTGCCCGACGTGCTGCAGCTTCTGGCGCTCGGGCAGAAGACCGGCTGCCTCGCGATCGCGGACCGCACGAACTTCGGATACATCTTTTTCGAGCGCGGACGCATCTGTTATGCGTCCATCGTCAACCGGCGCGACCGGCTCGGTGACATCCTGGTCAAGAACGAGCTCATCACCACCGACCAGCTCGAGCAGGCCGTCGCCGCGCAGGAGCAGCGGCGCGACCGCAAGCTGGGCGAGATCCTGGTGGAGCAGGGCGCCATCTCGCGGGAGCGGCTCGAGCGGTACATGCGTCTCCAGATCGAGGAGGCGGTGTACTTCCTGTTCACCTGGACGCAGGGGACGTTCAACTTCGAGGGCGACGTGCGGCCCGAGCGTCAGGACTTCCTCGTCTCGATCAACCCCGAGTCCCTGCTGCTCGAGGGGGCACGACGGGTGGACGAGTGGAGCCTGATCGAGAAGAAGATCCCCTCGCTCGACCTGATCTTCATCGTGGACCGCGATCGCCTCGCGATCAGCGACGCGACGCTCAACGAGATCCAGCGCCTGATCCTCCCGCTGATCGACGGTCAGCGCGACGTCCATCAGATCATCGAGGATTCCGGGATGGGCGAGTTCGAGGTCGGCAAGGCGCTGTACGGCCTGATCACCGCCGGCTTCGCCCACCGCCTCGGCAAGACGACCGCGGCGGAGGCGGTGCCGCAGGTT
>DASPFU010000072.1:0-11505 GCA_035620935.1 Gemmatimonadales bacterium | reverse complement strand
ACTCGGAGTAGAGATGGGGCCCCTCCTGGACGCGCACCGCGTGCAACCGGACGCCGGCGGGCAGTCGCCCGGCCAGGCGCTCCCAGATATACACCGCCAACGCCTCGCCGGTCGTCAGGCGGGTCCCCTCCGCGAAGTCGGGCAGGTCGTTCAGGTGACGCCCGTCGAACCGGGCCACGATCTCGTCCTGGAGCAGGGCGTCCAGGGCGCCGAGGTTCACGACCGCTCCCCCCTCGGCGGCGAGCGGTCCCGCGACCGTCACGCGGCACTGGTAGCGGTGCCCGTGGTCCCGCGCCGCATCCCCGAACTCGTCCGCGTTCGCGGCGGCCGACCGGCCCGGCCGGGCCAGCCGATGCTCAGCGCTGAACTCCACGACCCGCGTAAGATAGGTCGTCGGCATCGTCAGAACACCCGCACCGCGCTCGCCTTGAACGAGAAGACCACCGGGCGGCCCGGCGCGAGTGCCAGCTCGCGCACCGCCTCCGCGGTGACCACCGCGGTCAGCTCGACCCCCACGTCGGCGGTCACGTGCACCCCCGCGCCGGACCGGACGCGCGCGACGCGCGAGACGTGGCCCGACAGCTGATTCCGCGCGGACGTCGCGAGCGGAGCGGCGCTCACCAGGATGTCGGTCGGCGGCACCGCGAGGATCGCGTGGCCGCTGCGCTCGGTCAGCACCGCGATCTCCGCACGCCCGACCCGCACGTGCTTCACGCCCTCCGTCCCATCCGCCGGCAGGCTCACCCGGAAGAGGTTCTCCGGCGTCACGGGGGAGAGCCGCCCGTCGGCCAGGGTCCGGAGATCGTCCGACCAGCGGTATGCGTCCTCCAGCTGGTGGGACGCGAGGCAGACGGTGAGCCCGCGCTCGGCCCGCTCGCGCTCGAGTGCGTCGTGGAGCCCGAGGACCGCCGCGCGATCGGCCGAGCTCGCCGGCTCGTCCAGGAGCAGCACGTCGGGGCCCGCCGCCAGGGCGCGGGCGACGGCGACGCGCTGGACCTCGCCGTCCGACAACTCGGTGCGGCGCCGCCCGAGCAGCGGGACCACGCCCAGCCGCTCGGCCGCCCCGGCCACCGCCCGCTCGCGGGCGGCGCCGCGCACGCCCCGCGCGGCGAGCCCGTACGCGAGGTTGTCCCGCACCGTTCCCCGCAGCAGGATGGGCCGCTGCTCGACCAGCGTCACGCGTCGCCGCACGCGCCCGATCGCCCGCCCCGTCACCGCGTGACCGTCGAACAGGACGACCCCCTCGGTCGGCGCTTCCAGCAGGGCGAGGAGCCGCAGCAGCGTGCTCTTGCCGGCCCCGTTGTGCCCCACGATCGCCACGCGGGCCCCGGCGGGCAGGGCGAAGGCCGGCAGGTCGAGCACCAGCCGGTCCCCGTAGCGGTGGCGCACGTCCCGCAGCTCAATCACGGCCCCGGCCCTGGAGTACCTGCAACGCCGCGTTCACCGCGAGCGCGAGCGCGAGGAGCACCACGCCGAGCGCGAGCGCGAGGCCGAAATCGCCCTGCGCGGTCCCCAGCGCCACGGCGGTCGTGAGGGTCCGGGTCTCGCCCCGGATGTTGCCGCCCACGATCATCGCCGCGCCGACCTCGGCCACCACCTGTCCGAACGCGGCCGTCACGACCGCCATCAGCGCGAACCGGGCCTCTCGCGCCACGGTCCAGGCGGTGCGCCAGCGGCCCGCGCCCAGCGTCAGCGCGGTGCGCCGCACCCGAGGGTCCACGCCCTCGACTGCCGCGGCGGACAGCGCCACGGCGATCGGCAGGGCGAGCAGGACGTCCCCCACGACGATCGCCTGCCAGGTGTAGAGCCACTCGAGGCCGCCCAGCGGGCCGCGGCGCGACAGCACCCCGTACAGCAGCAGCCCGACCACGACGGTCGGTACGGCGAGGGCGGTGTTGACGAGCACCAGTGCGGCGCGGCGGCCCCAGAAGCGCCGGCCCGCCAGCGCGAACCCGGCGGGGATGCCGAGCCCGCAGGCGATGATGGTGGCGGCGGCGGCCACACGCAGGGAGAGCGCGGCGCTGCCGTAGAGGTCCGGATCGCCGCCCGCGATCAGGGCGGCGGCGCGGCGGAACCCCTCCGCTAGAAAGTCCACGCGACGCCCACGGTCGTCCATGGGTGCGTCGTCCAGTCGCTGGTATCGCCGCCCGGCGGCACCAGCGGCGGCGACCCGACCTGATAGCTGGTCGGGTAGCTCAAGGTCCAGAACAGGAGGCGGAAGTCGACCGACATGCTCAGACGGCGGCCGGGGTAGACCCGCACGCCGGCGCCGGGGGCGATCGTGAACCGCGTGCCGAACTGGTAGCCGCCGGGGTCGGGCGGTCCCGACAGCTCGAAGGCGAGCCCCATCGCGGCGCCGAGGTAGGGCGCGAGCCGGCGATAGCTCTTCTGGCCGGTGAGCCGCAGCTGCAGGCCGAGGTCGAGCATCAGGATGTCGGTGCCGAACGGGCCGGTGCGGACCGGCAGGGTGTCCGGGTCCGGGTTGGCGACGTTGCGCTCGAGCTGCGCGAACGTGGTGCCGAGGGTGACGAGGGTGGGGCCGCCGAGTGACAGCTCGTATCGGAGGGTCGCGGTGGGACCGTCCGTCGGACCGATGCCGAGGTTGCCGGCGTCGCCCGCGAACCAGCCCACGCCGAACGCGAGGGCGCTCCCCTTGCGGATGTCGCGGAACGGCGAGTTCTCGGGGTCGTAGCCGACCTGGGCGGGGGCGGGGCCGACCAGGACGGTCGCGAGCGCCGCCAGAGCCAGCGGGAGCCGGGAGCCGGGAGCCGGACGCTCCGCCCCCCGACGCATCGTGGTCTCGCGCGTTCCACGGCTCCCGGCTCCCGGCTCCCGGCTCCCGAACATCGACATCATGTCCCCTCTCTCAGGTCCCGGCCCGTCATCTCCGGCGGCGGCTCGACGCCGAGCATCCGCAGGATCGTGGGGCCGACATCGCGAAGCGAGCCGCCGTGGCGCAGCGGCCCGCGGGTCCCGTCGCCGGCGATGACGAAGGGGACCGGGTTCGTCGTGTGCGCCGTGTGCGGCCCGCCGGTCACCGGGTCGACCATCATCTCACAGTTGCCGTGGTCCGCCGTGACCAGCAGGGTCGCGCCGGAGCGCTCCGCGCTCGCCAGCGCGCGCGCCAGGCAGGTGTCCACCGTGCCGACCGCCCGCACCGTCGCTGCCAGTGAGCCCGAGTGCCCGACCATGTCCGCGTTGGCGTAGTTGCAGAGGATGAAGTCGTGGCTCCGTGCCTCGATCGCGCGGCACAGCACGTCCGTCACCCCGGTCGCGCTCATCTCCGGCATGAGGTCGTAGGTCGCGACCTGCGGCGACGGCACCAGCAGCCGCTCCTCGCCGGGATAGGGGACCTCGAGCCCGCCGTTGAAGAAGTAGGTCACGTGGGCGTACTTCTCCGTCTCCGCGATGCGGAACATCGTGCGACCGTGGTCCGCCAGGACCTCCGCCACGATGCGCGAGAGGGCGAACGGCCCGAACGCCACCGGGAAGGGGAACGTCTCGTCGTACCGGGTCATCGTGACCAGGGCGATCCGCGGGCGTCCGGTGGTGTCGAACCCGTCGAACCCGTCCAGCGCCAGTGCCCGGCACATCTGTCGCACCCGGTCGGCGCGGAAGTTGACGACGAACACGCCGTCGCCGTCCCGGATGCGCGGCGTCCCGGCGATCACGCGCGGCTTCACGAACTCGTCGGTCTCCCCGGCGGCGTAGGCCTCGCGGATCGCCGTAGCGGCGTCGGGCGCTGCCGGGCCGGTGCCGTGCACCATCGCGTCGAACGCGAGCCGGGTGCGGTCCCAGCGTTTGTCGCGGTCCATCGCGTAGTAGCGTCCCACCACCGTGGCGATGGTCGCCCGGCCCTCGAACCGGCGCAGCGCGCGGGTCAGCTCCTCGATGTACCCCAGGGCCGACTGCGGCGGCGTGTCGCGGCCGTCGAGCCAGGCGTGGATCGCGACCGGCAGGCCGGCGCGAGCCCCGAGCTCGACGGCGGCGAGCAGGTGCTGGTCGAGCGCGTGGACGCCGCCCGTGCCGATCAGGCTGAGCAGGTGCAGGGTGCCCTGCGCCTGGCGGACCGTGTCGCAGAGTTGAACGAGGGGCGGGAGTGCGAAGAACTCGCCCGTCGTGATCGCGCGCGAGATGCGGACGACGTCCTGGGGCACCACGCGCCCGGCGCCGAGATTGAGATGGCCGACCTCGCTGTTCCCCATCTGGCCCTCGGGGAGGCCCACGGCGAGGCCGGACGCGTCCAGCAGGGTGCGGGGTGCGCGTTCCCACAGGCGGTGCCACGTGGGCGTGTCCCCCAGCTCGATGGCATTGCCCTCGCGGCCGGGGCGGAAGCCCCAGCCATCGAGCACGATCAGCACGACCGGGGTGCGCGCCCCACGCGGTGTCGCCATATTGGAAGCGATGCAATCTAGCCGCGTGCTCCGCGCCCTACCAGTTGTGCTCGCCCTCGCCGCATCGCCGCTCGTCGCGCAGGCGCAGTACCAGGTCGAGGTGGACGGCGAGTGGTTCCATCAGGAGCCGGGCCAGCGCCGTCTCGCGCGACTGGCGCGTGGCGCGCGGGTCGCGGCGGGTGGGGCCGCCGAGGGGCCGTGGACCCGGGTCACGATGGAAGGGTGGATCTTCGCGCGGTCGGTGGGTCCGGCCAATCGGGAGGGTTTCGATCTGATGGTGACGCGCGCCCCCGAAGAGAACCTCCGCGCGGCGCCGAACGGCGCGCTCGTCGCGCGACTGGTCACCGGGGTGCAGCTGAACCGTGTCGCCGCGTCGGGGGGGTGGGTCCGGGTGCGACGCGACGGCTGGGTCCGGCGCGCCGCGCTGGCACCGGTGGGGGGCGGCGCCGCCGCGAGCGCTTCCGACACCGCGCGTGCGGGGCCCGACTCGGTGGGTGTCGACCCCGCGGCGGTGCGGACGGCCCGGGCGACCGCCTTGCACAGCACCCCTGAGGGCGCCGAGTCGGGGCGTCTCCCGGAAGGCACGCGCGTCCACGTCGTGAATCGCGGTGAGGAGTGGAGCCGGGTGCAGGTCGGCGGCTGGGTGCGCACCGTGGACCTCGAGGCGGCGCCGCCCGGCGTGCTCGTGGGCGTTACCGCCGCGGAGCTGCGCGCGGCGCCCCAGCGATATGCCGGCCAGGTGTTGCGCTGGACCCTGCAGTACATCGCGACGCAGACCGGCGACGAGCTGCGGCCGGACATCCCGGCGGGCGCCCCGTACCTGCTCGCCAAGGGTCCGCTGCCCGAGCTGGGGTTCGTGTACGTCGTGGTGCCCGATTCGTTGCGGGCCGCGGCGGGCCGGCTGTCCCCGCTGGCGCGCATCGACGTGACGGCCCGCGTCCGCAACGGGCGCAGCCGGTATCTCGGCCACCCGGTCCTCGACCTGATCGCGATGGAGACCCTGCGATGAACGAAGTGCTGCGGGAACGCCTGCTCCGCAAGCTCGAGACTCTCCCCGACGACCGGGCCTACATGGTACTCGACTACGTCGAGTTCCTCGAGTCGAAGTACGCCACGCGCGCCGCCGGTGCGCCGGCGTTCCAGAAGGTCGCCGAGACCCTCGAGGACACGATGCGCGCCGGTCGCGTGCCGGTGAACGTGATCCGGGGCACGATGGACGTCGTTTCCAAGGCCGGCCGGTTCATGGAGAACCTGGCGGCGGCCGGGCGGGCGGCGGTGGAGGAGGTCGCCCGCAAGCCCGAGGCCGGCCCGCCGCCCGACGCCCCGCCGGTTGAGGAGCGCAAGCCACCCGCTTAAGATTCGCCATGGGAACCTTGCGCTCGGACGTCGGCCTCACCTTCGACGACGTCCTGCTCGTGCCGCGCCACTCCTCGGTCCACCCGCGGCAGGTGGACATCCAGACCCGCTTCACCCGAGCGATCGACCTCAACATCCCGCTCATCGCGGCCGCGATGGACACCGTCACGGAGTCCGAGATGGCCATCGCGATCGCGCGGGAGGGCGGGATCGGCGTGATCCACAAGAACATGCCGATCGACCGCCAGGCCGCCGAAGTCGACCGCGTGAAGCGCAGCGAGTCCGGCATGATCCTCAATCCGATCACGCTCGGACCCGATCGCCCGCTGCGGGAGGCGACGCAGCTGATGGCGCGGTTCCGCATCTCCGGCGTGCCGATCGTGGACTCGGCGGGTCGCCTGGTCGGCATCATCACCAACCGCGACCTGCAGTTCGAACGCGAACTCGACCGACCGCTCCACGAGGTGATGACGCGGGAGGGGCTCGTCACCGCGCCCGTGGGGACGACGCTCGAAGAGGCGGAGCGCATCCTCGGCCGCCACCGGATCGAGAAGCTGCCGGTGGTGGACGCGAACGGCGTGCTCCGCGGGCTCATCACCGTCAAGGACATCTTCAAGCGTCGCCAGCACCCCGCCTCGAACAAGGACCGGCACGGGCGCCTGCGCGTCGCGGCGGCGGTCGGGGGATCGGCGGACGCGCTGCCGCGGGCCCGCGCCCTGCTCGGCGCGGGGTGCGACGTCATCGTCGTGGACTCGGCGCACGGGCACTCACAGGGCGTGCTGGACACCGTCGCGGCGCTGCGCGAGGCGTTCCCCGACGCCCAGCTCGTCGGCGGCAACGTGGCGACCGCGGCTGGCGCGCACGCCCTCGCCGAGCGCGGCGTGGACGCGGTCAAGGTCGGGGTCGGGCCAGGCTCGATCTGCACGACCCGCGTGGTCACGGGCGTCGGCGTGCCGCAGATCACCGCGATCGTCGATGCCTGCGCGGGAGCGGGCGACATCCCCGTCATCGCCGACGGCGGCGTGAAGTACTCCGGCGACCTGGTGAAGGCCATCGCCGCGGGAGCCGCGAGCGTGATGGTCGGCTCGATGCTCGCGGGCACCGAAGAGAGTCCCGGCGAGTCGTTCCTCCTCGAGGGGCGCCGCTTCAAGGTGATCCGCGGCATGGGGTCCCTCTCGGCGATGGAGGAGGGGTCGGCCGACCGCTATTTCCAGGAAGGCGAGGTCTCGCCCTCGAAGCTCGTGCCCGAAGGCATCGAAGGGCGCGTGCCGTATCGGGGCCCCGTGTCGGACGTGATCTTCCAGATGATCGGCGGGCTCCGCAGCGGCATGGGGTACTGCGGCGTCCGCTCCATCGCGGAGCTGCGGAGCGAGACGGAGTTCCTCCGCATCACGACCGCGGGGCTGCGGGAATCGCATCCGCACGACGTCGTCGTCACGCGCGAGGCGCCGAACTACAGCATCTAGCCCGCTGCCAAAGGAGACGGTGTGAGCGCTTCAGCTCCCGCCCCGGCCCGCGAGGCCTGGGGGTCGCGGATCGGCCTGATCCTCGCGATGGCCGGCAACGCGGTCGGCCTCGGCAACTTCCTGCGCTTCCCCCGCCAGGCGGTCGAGAACGGCGGCGGGACGTTCATGATCCCGTACTTCATTGCGTTCCTGCTGGTCGGGATCCCGCTGATGTGGATCGAGTGGGGCCTGGGGCGTCGCGGCGGCACGCGAGGGGAAGGCTCCACGCCGGGGATGTTCGAGGCCCTGTGGAAGCACCCCGTGGCGAAGTACCTGGGCGTGCTCGGCCTGTTCATGCCGCTCGTCGTCCTCATCTACTACACGTACATCGAATCGTGGACGCTGGCCTGGACGGTGTTCAGTATCAGCGGCGCCTACCGCGGCCTCGACCAGGAAGGCATGCGGGCCTTCCTCTCCTCCTACCAGAACATCCGCGAGCAGTCCGTGCACGCGCCGTGGGTGCCGTTCGCGTTCTTCTTCGTGACGCTCGGCGCCAACATCTGGATCTTGAGCCGTGGCCTCACCGCCGGGATCGAGCGCCTCGCCAAGGTGGCGATGCCGCTGCTGTTCCTGTTCGCCGCCATGCTCGTGTTCCGCGTGCTCACCCTCCCGGCGACGGCGGTGGGTTCGCCCGCCGAGGGGCTGAACTTCATGTTCAGTCCGGACTGGGGGGCGCTCGGCAACCCGACGGTGTGGCTGGCGGCCGCGGGTCAGATCTTCTTCACGCTGTCGGTGGGGATGGGTACGCTCCAGGCCTACGCCTCCTATCTCAAGAAGAAGGACGACATCGCGCTCTCGGGACTGGCCACGTCGGCCACCAACGAGACGGCGGAAGTCGTGCTCGGCGGATCGCTCGCGATCCCCGCCGTGGTGACGTTCTTCGGCGTGTCGGGAGCGGTGGCGATCGCGCGGGCGGGCGGCTACGACCTCGGATTCGTGGCGATGCCGCTGGTCTTTCAGCAGCTCCCCGGCGGGGCCGCGATCGCGATCCTGGCGGGCGTGCTCTGGTTCGGCCTGCTGTTCTTCGCGGGGATCACCTCCAGTGTCGCCATGGCGACGCCCTGCCTGTCGTTCATGACCGAGCACTTCGGGTGGTCGCGCCGACGGGCCGTGCTGGCGGTCGGCGCGGTCGCGCTATTGCTCGGCACGCTGCACATCCTGTACTACACAGGCGGCTTCCTCGACGAGTGGGACTACTGGGCGGGCACGTTTGGGCTCGTGGTCCTGGCCCTGATCGAGTCGGTGCTGTTCATGTGGGTGTTCGGGCCGGACAACGCGTGGGAGGAGCTGCACCACGGCGCGCTGATCCGCCTGCCGGTCGTGTTCAAGTACGTGATGACCTACGTCACGCCGGTGTTCCTCATCGTGATGATGGTGTGGTGGACGGTGAGCGCGGACGGCGCGCTGCCGCGCCTGTTGATGCACACGTTCCCCGAATCGGAGCACGCGACGCGCTGGTCATCTCGCGCCGTGATGCTCGGTATCCTGGTGCTCCAGCTGTGGCTGATCCGGGCGGCGTGGCAGCGGCGCGCGCGGCGGAAGGGAGGAGCGGCATGAGCGACACGGCGATGCTGTTCATGGGACTGGCCTGGACCTTCGTGCTCGGGCTCACCGGCTGGTGTTACTACCGGCTGATCCGGGCGCCGCGCAGCAAGGGGTAACGCGGGCCACAGAACGGCTTGACAGTGCGACGGCGGGGGCGGCACCTTGGGGGCCGTCCCCGCCGTCGTGTTCGGCCGTCCGGTGCGGTCCCCCGCAGCCCCCGAGGAGCGCATGGCGCTACTGAGTCGCAAGACCGTGTCCGAGCTGCAGGCCGAGGCGTTCGCGGCCGAGACCGACAAGTCGCTCCGCCGGGCCCTCGGCGCCCTCAACCTCACGACGCTCGGCATCGGCGCGATCATCGGCGCCGGCATCTTCGTGCTCACCGGCCAGGCGGCGGCGAACTACGCGGGCCCGGCGATCGTGTACTCGTTCATCCTGGCGGGCGTCGCGTGCGCGTTCGCGGGACTGTGCTACGCCGAATTCTCCGCCATGATCCCGATCGCCGGATCGGCGTACACGTACGGGTATGCGACCCTCGGCGAGCTGTTCGCGTGGATCATCGGCTGGGACCTGATCCTCGAGTACCTCTTCGCCGCCTCGACGGTGGCCGTCGGTTGGTCGGGGTACGTCGTCTCGTTCCTGCGGGACCTCGGCATCACGATCCCCTCCCAGTTCACCGGCGCGCCGTTCCAGCACACGGCCCCCACCGACGCGGGGCTCAACGTGTGGCGGATCTTCACCGAGGGCTGGAGCGGCACCGGCGCGGTGCTCAACGTGCCGGCGATGATCATCGTCGCGATCATCACCGCCCTGCTCGTGGTGGGCATCCGGGAGTCGGCCAAGTTCAACAATGCCGTGGTGGTCATCAAGCTGACGGTGATCCTCACGTTCATCCTGGCCGGGATGGCCTTCATCAATCGCGAGAACTGGGAACCGTTCGTGCCGCCGGCGCAGGGGCCGGGCCGCTTCGGGTGGGACGGCATCCTGCGCGGGGCCGGCGTGATCTTCTTCGCGTACATCGGCTTCGACGCGGTGTCCACCGCCGCGCAGGAGGCGAAGAACCCGAAGCGCGACATGCCCATCGGCATCCTGCTGTCGCTCGCGATCTGCACGATCCTGTACATCACCGTGGCACTCGTGCTCACGGGGATCGTCAAGTACACCGAGCTCAACGTCCCCGACCCGATCGCCGTCGGCATCAACGCCCTCGGCCCCGGAATGGCGTGGCTCCGTCCGATCGTGAAGATCGGCGCGATCGCCGGTCTGTCGTCGGTGATCCTGGTGATGATGCTGGGCCAGCCCCGGATCTTCTATTCGATGTCCAAGGACGGTCTGCTGCCGCCGGTGTTCAGCGCCGTCCACCCCCGGTTCCGCACGCCGTGGCTCGCCACGATCCTGACGGGTTGCACCGCCATGCTCATCGCCGGCCTGTTCCCGATCGGACTGCTCGGCGAGCTGGTGTCGATCGGGACCCTGCTGGCGTTCGTCATCGTGTGCGCCGGCGTGCTGGTGCTGCGTCGCACCGACCCGGCCATCGAACGGCCGTTCCGGGCGCCGTTCTATCCCTGGGTGCCCCTCGGCGGCATCCTGGCGTGCGGCTACCTGATGTACGGGCTCCCGATCGACACCTGGGCGCGGCTCATCGTGTGGATGGCGCTCGGCCTGCTGATCTACTTCGCGTACGGCCGGCGCCACTCGAAGGTGCAGCAGCGGCTCGCGGGCGGCGGCCAGAGCTGAGCGCGCGCGGGCCGGAGTTCCCCGGCGTCACGGCCGAGCGGGCCTCCGCCGCGCGCGAGATCGCCGCGGCCCTGACCGCCGGTGCCCGGGTGGTGATGACCACCCATGTGAACGCCGACGGCGACGGGGTGGGGAGCGAGGTCGGCCTGTTCCACCTGCTCACCGCCCGCGGCCTCGAGCCCGTCATCACCAACCCCACGCCGATCCCGGACCGCTTCCGCTTCATCGTCCCGCCGGGAGCGGACCACAGCGACCGCGCGCACCGCGAGATCGAGCGTGCGGATCTCGTCGCCGTGCTCGATATCGGGGACCTCGGCCGCCTCGGCGATCTGGGCGCCGTCGTGGCGCGCCGCGGGGTCCCGGTCATCTGTATCGATCACCACGTGAGCCCCGGCACGCTCCCCCCGGGGCCCCGGCTCGTCGCGCCGGAGGCCACCGCGACCGCGGAGTTGATCCACGACCTGGCCGTCGCCAACGGCTGGCCGGTCACCCCCGACGTGGCCCGTGCGCTCTACATCGGGGTCCTGACCGACACGGGGGGGTTCCGTTTCTCCAACACGACGCCGCGGGCGCTGCGCGTCGCCGCGGCCCTGCTCGAGGCGGGGGTCGAGCCGGAGACGATCTACGAGCAGGTGTACGCCAGCGCGCCCGAAGGGCGGGTGCGGCTCACCGCCGAGGTGCTGCAGACGCTGGTGGTCGAGCCCGAGCGCGGGCTCGCCTGGGTGACCGTGCCGGCCGGCGCGCTCGAGCGCCACCAGGCGACGCCTGACGACCTCGACGGTATCGCCGAGTTCCCCCGGTCGATCGCGGGTGTGCGCCTGGCGCTGATGTTCCGGCCCCTCGCCGGCGGGCGGGTCAAGGTATCGTTCCGCTCGATGGGCGCCATCGACGTCGCGGCGCTGGCCCAGCGCTTCGGCGGCGGCGGGCATCACAAGGCTTCGGGCGCGTCGTTCGAGGGGCCGATGGCGGAG
>DASPFU010000071.1:0-8581 GCA_035620935.1 Gemmatimonadales bacterium | reverse complement strand
CTGGTTCGTCGCCTTGTCGGTGACGAGCCGGCCGTCGATGCCGGGCCACGTCGTGCACTGGAACGTGCCGTCCGGCGCCACCGGATTCACGAACGCGAGCCCGTGGGTGCGCCCCGCCTGGTAGTCGTCGGCGCCGAAGGCCGGCGCCAGGTGCACCAGCCCGGTGCCGTCCTCCGCCGTGACGAAGTCGCCCGGCACGACCACGCCGCGCTGGCCCTCCGGCGGCAGTTCCACGACGTCGATGGGCCGCACGTAGCGGAGCCCCACGAGGTCCCGGCCGTGCAGGGTCGCGACGCGCCGCCCCTCGGCGAGGGGGCGCCCGCCGACCCGCACGTGCGGCGCCCGCGCCGCCGCGGCGATGTACCGCACGCCGTCGAGCTCGTACTCGCCGTACTCCAGGTCGGGGTGCGCCGCGACCGCGACATTGGACAGCAGCGTCCAGGGGGTCGTGGTCCAGACGACGAGGTGCCGATCCGGGTCGCCCGCGACCGGGAACGTCACGAACACGGAGTTCGTCTGCACCGTGTCGTAGCCGAGGGCGAGCTCGTGGGAGGACAGCGCGGTGCCGCACCGCGGACAGTACGGCAGCACCTTGTGCCCACGGTACAGCAGGCCGCGGTCGAACAGGCGCCGCAGCAACCACCACACCGACTCGATGTACTCGTTGGTGTAGGTGACGTACGGCTGGTCGTAGTCGAGCCAGTACCCCACCCGCTCGGACAGCTCCTCCCAGTCGCGCTTGTAGCGGAATACCGACTCGCGGCACAGCCGGTTGAACTCCGCGATCCCGTACGCCTCGATCTCCTTCTTGCCGGAGATCTTGAGCTGCTTCTCGATCTCGATCTCGACCGGGAGGCCGTGGGTATCCCAGCCGGCCTTGCGGGTGACCGAGCGGCCCTGCATCGCCTGGTAGCGGCAGATCAGGTCCTTGATGGTGCGCGCGAAGACGTGGTGGATCCCGGGCCGGCCGTTGGCGGTGGGCGGTCCCTCGAAGAACACGAACGGCGCCCCGCCGCGGGTGGCGTCGGTGACGCGGTGGAAGAGCCCCTCCGACCGCCAGCGGGCCAGCAGCTCCCGCTCGAGGACGTCCGCGGTGAGCCTCGCGTCCAGCACCGGGTACGCCATCAGTCCATCGCCCCCACGACCGCGCGGACCAGCGCCGTGAGCCGTGGCTCCGCCGCCCGCGCCACCGCGATGATCCGCTCCACCGACGCCGGCTCGAGCGCGTCGGGCAGGCCCAGGTCGGTGATGATCGACAGGCCGAGCACGCGCATGCCCTCGTGGCGGGCGACGATGACCTCGGGCACGGTGCTCATGCCGACGACGTCGGCCCCGAGCGTCCGCAGCATGCGGTACTCCGCCGCCGTCTCGAGGCTGGGACCCGGCACCGCTACGTACACCCCCTCGCGCAGGGTGACGCCCTGCGCCAGCGCCGCCGCCCGCGCGAGGGCGCGCAGCGCGGGGTCGTACGCGGCCGACATGTCGGGGAACCGGGGGCCGTCGGCGTCGTCGTTGGGGCCGACCAGCGGGTTGTCGCCGAGCAGATTGATGTGGTCCGCGATCAGCACCAGGTCGCCGAGGCCCCAGAGCGGGTGCATCCCGCCGGAGACGTTCGAGACCACCAGGGTCGTGGCACCGAGGGCGCGCAGCACGCGCACCGGGAAGGTCACCTGCTGGAGGGTGTAGCCCTCGTAGCGGTGGAACCGGCCCTGCATCATCACGCACGGCCGCCCCGCGAGGGGCCCGAGGAGCAGCCGCCCCTCGTGGGTCTCGACGGTGGCGCGCGGGAACCCGGGGATCTCCCCGTAGGGGATCCGCGTCGCCCCGTCGAGCGCCTCGGCGAGCCCGCCCAGACCGGTGCCGAGGATCACCGCCACCTCCGGAGCGAGCGCGCTGTGCTGGCGCACCGCCCGCACGGCCTCGGCCACCCTCACGTCGAGCGGCCGCTCCCGTCGAGGGTGCGCAACTCCGCCAGTTGCCGTTCGAGCAGCTGGCGGAATCCGGTCACGTACACGTGGAACTGGCGCTCGACCTCGACCAGCCGCTCCTGCGCCGCCCGCTCGCCGTTGCGTGCCTCGTCGAGGAAGCGCTGCGCGTGCACCTCGGCCTCCCGCAGGATCACCTGCGCCTCGCGTTCCGCGGCGCCGCGCATCTCCTCGCGCAGCTGCTGCGCCGCGACCAGCGCCTCGTTCATGGCCCGCTCCCGCTCGCGGAAGCCTCGCAGCTGGTCGGTGAGCGCCGAGAGCCGCTCTTCCAGCACGCTGCGCTCGCGGATCACGCGCTCGAGCTCGTCCGCCACCCGACCCCGGAACTCCTCGACTCCCTGCACGTCGTACCCGCGCAACGCCCGCCGGAACTCCTGGTGGCGGACGTCGAGCGGTGTGAGATGGAAGGCGTCGTCGGTCATGTGTCCCTCGGCCCGAACAGGGCGGTACCCAATCGGATCAGCGTGGCCCCTTCGGCCACGGCCGAACCGAAGTCCCCGGACATCCCCATCGACAGCGTCGGCAGCCATATCCCGTCCTCCTGAAGCCGGTCTCGCAGCACCCGCAACTCGCGGAACGTGCGGCGTTGCATACCCTCGTCATCGGTGAACGGCGCCAGCGTCATCATCCCCTCGACGGCGAGCGCCTCGCTCTGCGCGGCACCACGCACCACGTCGCCCGCGTCCGCGGGCGCGCAGCCGCCCTTCTGCTCCTCGCCCGCCACGTTGACCTGCACCAGCACCGGCAGGCGGACGCCCGCCTGCGCGGCGCGGCGGTCCAGCTCGCGCACCAGCGCGAGTGAGTCCACCGCATGCACCAGCGCGAAGCGCCCCGGCACGAACCGCGCCTTGTTGCGCTGGAGTTGCCCGATCAGATGCCAGCGCGGCGCCAGGCCCCGGGCGGCCACCGCATCCATCTTGGCCAGCGCCTCCTGCACCCGGTTCTCACCGACGTCGGGGAGTCCCGCTGACAGCGCGGCCTCCACGGCCTCGGGACCGAACCCCTTGGTGACGGCCACGATGGTCACCGGATGGGTCCACCCCCCCTCGACCTGACGCCGGGCGATCTCCGCCCGGACTGCGGACAGCCGCCCGCCGAGGTCGGTAGAACTCATAGCCATGAAAGCTAGGATTCCGCAGGGCCGGAAACAATACTCCTGCCTTCACTTACGGCCGCTGCCCCGCCCCCCCATCGACCAGCCCCGCCACACCCGCCGTTTCGACCTGGCGAATGGCCCCAGCCAGCCCGTCGGACGGCGCCAGCCGATAGGCCCGCCGTAGATACCCCAGCGTGCCGCTCGAGTCCCCGGCGGCCGCCCGGGCCTGTGCCAACTCGAGCAGGGGCGCCCCCAGGGTGGTCGCGATCTGGCGTGCCGATGCCTCGAGGCGCGCGGCGGGGTGGCGGTCGAGACGGGCGTAGCGGTACACGCTGTCGGCCAGCAGCCGCGTCCGCGCCGTGTCCACCGGGATCCCCTGGAGGCCCCTGGGGAAGCCCGGGACGGTGTCAGGCAGGCCGTTGAAGACCTCGTACAGCAGGCCCCGCTGCACGAAAAAGCGCTCCAGCCCGAGCCAGGCGCCCCGGCCCGACGAGACCGCGAACCCCACGGCGCGCTGGCCGAGGTGCCGCTGCAGCAGCAGCAGGATCACCTGGTCGCGCGGCCACAGCACGTCCCCGGCGCGGAACGGCACGGTGATCGTCCCGATCGTCAGGGTGCGGTCGCGGTCCATCCGCATCGGGATGACCCCGCGCAGCGTCGCTTCCGGCACGTCGAGCAGCGGGCCGGGCGGCGGCGTGGGGGCGTACCACGGCGCCTCGGCCGGGTCGAAGGGCGCCGGCGCGCGGCGCAGCTGTGCCAAGTACCAGTCGGTGTTGGCGAGCGACAGGTTGACGACGGACACATCGCGCCGCACCCCGTCGACCTCCTGGGCGTACCACAGCGGGTAGGTGTCGTTGTCGCCCAGCACGAACACGATCCCGTACGGACCGACCGACTGCAGCAGGTCGTAGGCGAAGTCGCGGGCAAGCCAGGCATCGGCGCCCCGCCGTGTCGCGGCGGCCGCGTTGCCCACCACCGGGATCAGCGCGCCCGCGAGCACCGCCACACCCCAGCGCCAGCGAACCCGCAGCTGACGCGCCAGGTCGGCCAGCCCGAGCCCCGCGAGGACGCCCCACGCCTGGAAGCTCGCCACGAAGAAGTAGTCCCGCTCCCGGACCTCGTGCTGGGCGATGGTGGGGTAGCGGTCCCAGAACACGGAGAATCCCGGCTTGAAGTTCATGTAGACCACGAGCCCGACGCCCGTCACCAACCACAGCGCGCCGACGAGCCAGGCGCCCGCCCGGTCGCGCGCCGCCAGGGTGCGGAGCCCGGCGATCCCGAGCGTCGCGAACACCGCCGTGCAGGCGACGCGCCCCCACTGCGGCACGGCGCGCGCCCACTGCCAGTCGAAGTACTGCACGTAGTTGAGCAGCTGCTGCAGGAACAGCTCCGGCGTCCGCCCCGGGTTGGCCGGCCCCGAGGCGAACAACGGATTGTCGAGCGGGCTGCGGGGCGGGTACTGCTCGCGCCGGATCACCGCGAGCAGGCGGCTCCACGTCTCCGGGTCCGCCATGTCGAGGGTGGGGTCGAGCCCGGATCGGATGTAGAGGTACGCGTAGGTCGAGACGCCGACGGCGGCGGCGCAGGCGGCGGCGACCGGGAACGCGGCTGCCCGCGTGGCCAGGCCCGCGAGGACGGCCGTGGCGACGAGCGCCGTGGCCCCCCAGAACAGCACCGCCTGGCCGAGGCCCACCGCGACGAGGGCGACCCACACGGCGGCCAGCGCGCCCGCGGCCACCCACTCGCCGCGGCGATCGCCCGGATCCGCGGCGGGCGCGCCGCGCAGCACCGCCCAGACGAACCCGATGACCGCGGGGCCGACGAGGAGCGCGAGCAGATGGTTGCCCACCGAGAGCGCGAGGAGGTACACGATCAGCAGGAGGTGGTGCGCCGCCCGCGGCGTGCCCCGCGTGTCGCGCCACCGCAGGGCGAGCCAGCACACCGCGGCGATGGTGGCGGTCGCCACACCGTACACCTCGCTCTCGTTCGCGTTCTGCCACGACGTCAGGGCGAACGCGGCGAGCACGGCGGCGGCGGCGGCGCCCCCCGTCCGCTCGAGGGTCGGTTCCCCCGCCAGCAGCCGGTCGGCGCACAGGAACAGACACCCCGCGCCGACCGCGGAGACGACCGCACTGAGGAGGTTGAGGCGCCAGCCGTAGTCCCCGACCGCCACGAGATCCCCCCAGACGTGTCCGAGGAGGACGAAGAACGGCGTGCCGGGCGGGTGCGGGATGCCGAGGCCGTGCGCCGCGGTGATCAGCTCGCCCGCGTCCCACAGCGTGACGGTGGGCGCGAGCGTGAGCACGTAGCCCGCGAGCACCAGCGCCGCGACGAGCACGGCGCGCCGATACGGCGGACGCTCAGGCGCCAGCAGCGGGCACCGGCTCGGCGTTGCCCAGGGGGAGCGGCCCGCCCGACAGGAGGCCGCGTACCTGATCGGGGGTCAGGTTGCGCATCAGCCGGCCGCGGCTCGCCACGGAGATCGCCGACGTCTCCTCGGAGACCACCAGCACCAGGGCATCGGTCTCCTCCGACAGCCCGATCGCCGCCCGGTGGCGGGTCCCGAGCGACTTGTCGACGACCTTGTGCTGGGTGAGCGGCAGGACACACCCCGCCGCGATGATGCGGTCCGCGCGGATCAGCACCGCCCCGTCGTGCAGCGGCGCGTAGGGCGTGAAGATGGTGGTGAGCAGGTCGGCGGAGACGGCGGCGTCGAGCGGCGCGCCGGACGCGATGAACTCGTCCAGCTCGATGTCGCCCTCGATCGCCACGAGGGCCCCCGTCCCCGCCCGGGCGAGGCGGTCGAGCGCCTCGCCGATCTCCTCGGCTACGGATCGGCGGTCGCCGCGCGTGAACGCCTGCATCCACCGGGACTCGCCCAGCCGCGCGAGCGCGGTGCGCAGCTCCGGCTGGAACACCACCACCGCCACGACCGCCCCGTACGTGAAGACCGCGTTGAGGATGTACTCGATCATCCGGAACTGGGCGCCTACCGCGGCGAAATACGCCACCACCAGGATCACGAGCCCCAGCATGATCTGGATCGCCCGGGTGCCGACGAGGTACAGCAGAAAGCGGTACAGCACGGCCGCAACGAGCAGGATCTCGACCGTATCCGGCCACAGGCTGGGGACGAGGAACCGGAGGCTCTCGAAGCTCACGGCGCGGTCACCGCGCCGGCGAGCGCCAGCGCCTCCCGCGTGAGGGCCACCTCGTGGACCCGGAACAGCCGGGCCCCGCGCTCCCAGGCCAGCGCGCAGGCGACCGCCGTCGCGCGATCGCGATCGGTCACGGGGCGGGCGGTGGCCGCGCCCAGAAACCGCTTGCGCGACGGACCCACCACGACGGGGTACCCCAGGCCGGCGACGGTGGCCAGCTCGTCCAGCAGGCGGAGGTTCTGCGCGGCGGTCTTGGCGAACCCGAAGCCCGGATCGAGCGCGATGTGGTCCGCGTCGATCCCGGCGGCCACGGCGCGGTCGACCGCGCGGCGCAGCTCGTCCGCGACCTCGCTCGCCACGTGCCGGTACACCGCCAGTGCGTCCATCGTGTCGGGCGTGCCGCGCATGTGCATCACGATGATCCCCGCTCCCGCGTCGCGCACCGCGCCGGCCAGCCCCGGGTCGTGGGCCAGGCCCGACACGTCGTTGATGGCCGCGGCACCTGCCGCGAGCGCCGCCCGCGCCACACCGGCCTTGCGCGTGTCGACCGATACCGGCCCCAGCCCGCTCGCCACGAGCGCCGCCACCACCGGGACCACGCGGGCCGCCTCTTCCTCCGCCGGCACCTCGACCGCGCCGGGACGGGTGGACTCCCCCCCGACGTCGATCAGGTGGGCGCCATCGGCGCGCAGGCGCTCGGCATGACGCAGCGCGTCGTCCACCCCCGTGATGGTCCCGCCGTCGGAGAACGAGTCGGGCGTGACGTTCACCACCCCGATGAGCACGGGTGCGTCGAGCGCCATCGCGCCACCAGCGACGAGCCAGCGGCGCGGGGGCTCCGCGTGGGCGATCAGACAGCGACCGAGCGGCTCGGCGAGACGCTCCAGCCCGGCGGGGACGCGTTCGAAGCGCGCCAGGGGCGCGAGGCGGCTCGCCGCGCCGGCCACGAGCCCCCACCCCGGGCCGGTCAGGACGTCGGTCCCGGCCCGCGCGGCCCAGCGGACCAGCGCTTCCCGCTCCTCATCGGTGACGTCTTCGAGCAGGACCACGAGGGCGTGCAGCCCCGCGGCGGCGAACCGGGCGGGGTCGCCCTCCCAGCCGCGCGCCACGAGCGCCGCGCGCACCGCCTCGGGCGTATGCGCCGCGAGGGCGCAGACCTTCACGCGCCCGCGGGCTCGGGGGGCGGGCTGCCCAGGACCGGGGGCGAGGCGGCGGGCCGCTCGCGGGGCGCCGGCTCGGTCGCCGCGACGGCGGCCGGCGGCAATGGCGCCAGCGGCCTCCCGGACATCAGCGTGTCGACGTCCTCGCGGTCCAGCGTCTCGCGCTCCAGCAGGGCGGCGGTGAGGCGATCCAGGTCCTCGCGGTTCGCCGTGAGGATGACGCGGGCCCGCTCGAACGCCTCGGACAGGATCCGCCGCACCTCGTGGTCCACCACTTCCGCGGTGCTGTCCGAGACTTCGCGGCGCTGCACCACTTCGCGCCCCAGGAAGATCTCGGACTCGCGGTCGCCGACCGCCACGGGGCCGACGACGTCGCTCATCCCGAACTGCGTCACCATGCGCCGCGCCAGCTCCGTGGCCTGCTGGATGTCCTGCGCGGCCCCGGTGGTGACCTTGTCGGCGCCGAACACCAGCTCCTCGGCCACGCGACCGCCGTAGGCGGTGGCGAGGCGCCCGAGGATGTACTCCTTGGTGTAGCCGTGCCGGTCCTCCTCGGGGAGCCAGAACGTGATGCCCAGCGCCCGGCCGCGGGGAACGATGGTCACCTTATGGATCGGATCGAGCCCCGGGATCTTGATGTTGACCAGCGCGTGCCCCGCCTCGTGATACGCCGTGAGCCGCCGCTCTTCCTCCGAGAGCACCAGGCTCTTGCGCTCGAGGCCGAGCATCACCTTGTCCTTCGCGTCCTCGAGGTCGTGGTTGTCCACCGCGGACTTGTTGCGCCGCGCGGCGAGGAGCGCCGCCTCGTTGACGATGTTGGCCAGCTCGGCGCCCGCGAGCCCCGGCGTGCCGCGCGCGATCCGCTGCAGGGTGACGCCCGGGTGCAGCGGGATCTTGCGCGTGTGCACCCGCAGAATCTGCTCCCGCCCCTTCACGTCCGGCATGTCCACCACGATCTGGCGGTCGAACCGGCCCGGGCGCAGCAGCGCCGGGTCGAGCACGTCCGGACGGTTCGTGGCGGCGAGCAGGATCACCCCGTCGTTCGACTCGAATCCGTCCATTTCGACCAGCAGCTGATTGAGCGTCTGTTCCCGCTCGTCGTGACCGCCGCCGAGCCCGGCGCCGCGGTGACGGCCGACGGCGTCGATCTCGTCGATGAAGATGATGCAGGGCGCGTGGGTC
>DASPFU010000070.1:0-20032 GCA_035620935.1 Gemmatimonadales bacterium | reverse complement strand
TCGCCGCGCCGCCGGCGGGCCGGATCTTCTTGAGGCGGCCGTCGGCGACGAATGCGAGCCACTCGCCGTCCGGTGAGAACGTCGGGTTGCTCGCGCGCTCGGTACCGGGCAGGGGGACGGGATCGAGCTCCCCGAGCCGCTTGATCCACAGCCGCCCGTTCTGGATCTCGTCCTTCACAGCCAGGCTTGCCCCGTCGGGCGAGAGCGCGAGCGCCGGGCCGATCGTGGTGGGGACTGGACCATCGCCGAACGAGACGTACTGCCAGCTCGCGACCGGCCGTGCGGGCCGGCCCAGCCAACCCCAGGCGGCGGCCCCGACCGCGAGCAGCGCAACGAGCCACGGCGCGTGCGCCAACGCCCGCTCGCGCCGGGAGCGCGGTGCGGCAGTGCTCGCCGCCGAAGCGGGCGCGGCGGGGAGCGTGACGGCGCCCGGCCGGTTCAGCGCCTCGGCGAACTGCGCCGCCGTGGCGAACCGGTCCGCCGGCAGCTTCTCCAGGGCCCGGTTCACCGCCGCCTCCACGTGCGGCGGGATCGTCTTGCGCTGCACCGTGAGCGAGCGCGGCTCCTCGGTCATCACCCGCGCGATGATCGCCTGCGCCGTCGGCCCCGTGAACGGCGGCTCCCCCGTCAGCATCTCGTAGAGCACGCACCCCAGCGCGTACACGTCCGCCTTCGGCGTGATCTCCCGCTCCCCCATCGCCTGCTCGGGACTCATGTAGTGCGGCGTCCCGAGACTCATCCCCGTCTCGGTCATCCGCGTCCCGCCCTCGCTGCGACTCACCGCGAGCGCGATCCCGAAGTCCGCCACCAGCGCCCGGCCGTCGTGCAGCAGGATGTTCTCGGGCTTGATGTCGCGGTGCACCACCCCGTGGCGGTGGGCGCAGTCGAGCGCGTCGGCCACCTCGCGCGCGATGCGCACCGCGTCCTCCACCGGCAGCTGGTGCTCGCGCTTGAGGCGATCGCGCAAGGACTCGCCCTCGACGTAGGGCATGACGTAGAACACGAGCCCGTCGGCCTCGCCCGAGTCGAAGAGCGAGAGGATGTGCGGGTGCTGGAGATTGGCCGTGGTCTTGATCTCGGCCAGGAAGCGCGCGCTGCCGAGGATCGCCGACAGCTCCGGACGCAGCACCTTCAGCGCGACCTTGCGGTCGTGCCGGACGTCGTAGGCGAGATAGACGGTGGCCATGCCGCCCGCCCCGAGCTCGCGCTCGATGCGGTAGCGGTCGGTCAGGGCCGCCGTCAGGCGCGCCAGGGCGTCCGTCACGCGCTCACCGCTCCCGCCGGCTGTCGTACGCCAGCCGATCGAAGACGTGATGCATCGCGATCAGCGTCGACGCCGCCGCGCCGCCCTCCACCATGACGAAACCTCGCCCGTCAGGCGCCACGTCGTACTCACGGAACGGTCCGCCCCGCAGGAACCCGCCGGAGAACAGGGCCCGCCGGCCGGTGACCGCGAAGGTGGGCCGTACCACGACCGCCGCGACCATCATCGTGTCCGCCGCCCGATAGAACAGCTCCCGCCCGTCCCGCGACCACGCCGGCTCGGCGCCGCCCGCCACCGACACGGGAACGCGCGCGCCCGGACCCGGATACGGCCGCACGTACACCTCCATCCGACCGGCCTCGTCGGACTGATACGCGAGCCACTGCCCGTCCGGTGACAGCGCCGGCGCCGTTTCGTTGAACGCCGCGGGAATGATTGGGCGCGATGCGGGGGCGGAATCGAACGCGAGGCTGCGGATGCCGTTCTGGTTGCCGGACAGCTGCTGGAAGACCACCGCGCGACCATCCGGCGTGACGCTGCCGGCGTAGCGGGTGCCGGCCGCGACCAGCAGGCTCTCGGGACGCTCGCTGCCGTCGGCCGCGATCCACCACAGGTCGTCGAAGCTCGAGTACACGATGCGCCGGCCGTCGGGAGTCCAGGTGGGCCGATTGCTGATCCGGTCGGTCGTCAATCGCGACCACGCGCGCTGGGCGACGTCCAGGACCCAGACGTCCGACGCGCCACTGCCTTCCTCGGCGATGCCGACCGCGACCCTTCGGCCGTCGGGAGAGAAGCGCGGGCCAGCGAAGGCTCGCCGCTCCGGCACGAGCGGGGTCACCCGCCCGTTCGGCGACACCAAGGCCAGCCCACGCTGAGCGCTGGCGCCCGACTCGACGTACACGAGCGACCCGCCGATCGACACCCCGGCCAGCACGGAGACGCCGTCGACCTGCATGAGGTCGCGCGCGATCGCCACCGGCGGGCCCGTCGGCCGGACCCGTCCGGCATCGAAGGGCAGCGCCGTCAGCGTGCCGTCCGGGTTGCCCATAACGACGAATCCCTGATCGACCCAGCGCGGCGCGCTGCCGGTCTGGTCGAATCGAGTGATGGCGCCGGACCGCAGATCCAGCGCCGCGAGCCGCCCGGTCGTGCGGGTCCACATGGTGAACAGAACCGTACGCCGGTCCGGCAGCAGCGTGGGCGACCGAAACAGCTCGCCCGATCCGCTGTCGGGGCGGGCGATGATCCGCGGCTCGCCGCCGCGGGCCGCGACGGCCATCAAGACGCGCGATGTCTGGTCGGTGGGCGGCGCCGTGTGATAGCGGATCGTATCGTCGCCGCCCCAGTCGAAGTTGTAGCCGGTCACCGAGTCGGCGATCGTGACGGCAGCGCCACCGGCGAGCTGCACCTTCATGAGCCGTCCGTCGGACAGAAAGCCCAGCCAGCGGCCGTCCGGCGAGAAGAACGGCCCGGTGCTCCGACGCGTACCGGGCACCGGCACGGGATCGATCCGATCGGCGGCCCGCCACAGCAGTCCCGCGGATGACACGTACACGAATCCCGATCCATCGGGCGCCACGGCGATCGTGGAGCCGTCGGCGACCTGGTACGCCACGCTGTCGGGCAGCGCAAGCGCGTAGCGCAGGACGGCCGGTGGGGACGCGGGGCCCCGTGGCCGCCACATCGCCCATCCGGCCGCGAGGCCCAGCGCCCCGAGCACGAGACCGGACAGCGCCGCGGCGACACCGGGACGTCGCAGCAGCACCCGAAGACCCGATCCGTGACGCGATGGCGTCACGTGCCCCACCGCCACCGCCGAGGTCGCATAGGCCGGGTTGCGCAGTGCCGTGGCGAACTCGGCGGCCGTCGTGAACCGGTCGGCCGGCAGTTTCTCGAGCGCCGTGCGCACCGCCGCTTCCACGTGCGGCGGGATCGTCTTGCGCTGCAGCGTCAGCGACCGCGGCTCCTCGGTCATCACCCGCGCGATGATCGCCTGGGCCGTCGCCCCCACGAACGGCGGCTCCGCCGTCAGCATCTCGTACAGCACGCACCCCAGGGCGTAGATGTCCGCCTTGGGCGTGATCTCCCGCTCCCCCATCGCCTGCTCGGGAGCCATGTAATGCGGCGTGCCGAGCGACATCCCCGTCTCGGTCATCCGCGTCCCGCCCTCCGAGCGCGAGGCCGCGAGCGCGATGCCGAAGTCCGCCACCAGCGCGTGCCCGCCGTGCAGCAGGATGTTCTCCGGCTTGATGTCGCGGTGCACGACGCCATGTTGGTGCGCGTAGTCCAGCGCGTCGGCGACTTCGCGCGCGATGCGCACCGCGTCGTCCACCGGCAACTGGTGCTCGCGCTTGAGGCGATCCCGCAAGGACTCGCCCTCGACGTAGGGCATCACGTAGAACACGAGGCCGTCGGCCTCGCCCGAGTCGAACAGACTGAGAATGTGCGGGTGCTGGAGGTTCGCGGTGGTCTTGATCTCCTGCAGGAACCGCTCGGCGCCGAGGATGGCCGACAGCTCGGGGCGCAGCACCTTCAGCGCGACGCGGCGATCGTGGCGCACGTCGTGCGCGAGATAGACGGTGGCCATGCCGCCCTGCCCGAGCTCCTGCTCGATGCGGTAGCGGCCTTCGAGGGCCTTGGCGAGACGATCCGGGACGTCAAGCACCGATCACCGACAACCCCACCGCGCGCGACGCCAGCGCGAGCGCCTTGTCGTGCGTGGCCATGATCAGCGTGTCGTCGTGGGCGTCGCGCCAGGCCATGGCAGTAGCCAGGTGAATGGCGTCGAGCGTGCCCAATGGCGTCGGAAACGGTTCGGAGGCGCGCCGCAGCACCGGGCGGCCCACATCGACCACCTCGACGCCTTCGAACAACCGGTAGACCGCCGCACGCCGCGCTGCCAGCTCATCTCCGGACAGCGACCCCAGCTGCGACAATCGGTCGAGGGTCCTGAGGCACTCGACCTCGGCGAGCGCACTGGAGATCGCCGCGGCGACCCGGGACCACTCCGCCAGACGACCCGGTTCTCCCAGGACGATCCGCAGGGCCACCGATGCGTCGAGGTACGCGATCACCGCGACGACTGCCGCTCTTCGAGCAGCGCCGCCAGGCTGTCAACGCGGTGGCCGAGCGGCTTCGGCAGCGGCGTCTCGTGCAGCCCCCGGAGCGGCTCCCTCACCGTCAGCGGCTCGCCGGCTGGCCGATACGGCACCAGTCGCGCAATCGGCGTGTCGCGGTCGCACACGGTGAGCGGGTGACCGCGCCGGGCGGCGCGCAGATATGCGCTCAGGCGCGCCTTGAGCTCGGCGACCTTGACGGTCTTCTCGGGTTTCGCTTTCATGGTCGCAATATGGCCATATATGGTCACCACATCAAGGCAGGCCGGGGCGGTCGCGGTTCGGCGAGCGCCGCGGATAGCCGCGCGAGGTCAATCATGGCCTCTTCGCGCCAGCACCGCCCAGGCGAGAAAGTACCGGCGCAGGCCCACGGAAGCCGCCGGCGGGCTTTCCCCGAGGACGTGCCCGCAGAAATCCTCGCGCGTGCGGAGAATCTCGCGTCGACGCGGTCCGTGCCAGCGCGGATCCGCCGCGGTGAGGTCGAACAGCTCGAGGGCCCGGTCCAGCGCGTGGTCGCGCCGACTGGCGCTCCGGGACTCGTGGGCGCGCAGCGTGCGCTCGACTTCGCTCCCCACGTGCGCCAACTGCTCCGCGATCGTCAGCGTCCCCCACCGCGCGGCCACGCCGGCATGACCGCCTGCTCCCACGGTCATTCGGGCACCAGCGCCGAGACGATGCCGCGGATGGCGTCGCGCAGCCGCTCGTCCGCGACGTCGCGCGTCCGGTTGCCCTGCGCGGGCCGGACGTTGATGACGGAGTCGAACTCGATCCACTCGACTCCGTGCTCGCCCGGATACAGGTTGATCCCCCACAGATCCGCCTGCCGCGATCCGTCGTCCATCAGCGCCGCTTCTTCGTCAGCATGGAGTTCGCCGCCGATCGCCATCACCCGACGCGCCACGTCCACCACTGCCTTGACCATGTCGCCGAACTGGCGCTCGGCGAGGGCGGTGAGCTCGGCACGCGTGACGGCGTCACGGACGATGCGGATCGGCGGCGTGTCCATGGCAGGGGCCTGGTGCCCATCCGGCGCGGGCGGTCAACGCGTCACGGTGCGGTGAGCAGCCCGGCCACCCGCACCGTCACCAGCTTGTGCGAGAAGTCCGCCGACTGGTACACCAGCGACTTGCCGTCCGGGGTCCACTGCGGCGCGGCATCGTTGTTCTGAGCCAGCGTGAGGATCCGCATCTCGCCCGTGGCGGGGTCGAGCACCGCGACGTCCCAGTTGCCCGCCCGCCTGGTGTGCACCGCGATACGCGAGCCGTCCGGCGACCACGCTGGCGAATCATCCCACGGCGCATCGTCGGTGAGCTTCCGGAACGCGCCGCCATCGGCGTTCAGGAGGGCGAGGTCACCACCGCCGCCGGAGAGCACCGGAACCGCGATCTGGCGTCCATTCGGCGACCAGGCGCCCACGAAGGTCCAGCCGCTGACGCGCGTGAGCTGCCTGGGCGCCCCGCCGATCGTCATGCCGTAGAGTTGGAGCTCCCCCTGCTTGCCGGCGTTGAAGATCAGCGAGCTTCCATCGGGACTCCACAGGGGGGCCACCGCCAATCCGAGCCGGGTGAGCCGGGTCGGCTCTCCCCCCGCCGACGGGACGCTCCAGACGTCCCGCTCATTGCTCTCGAACGCTGCGCTGAACGCGATCGTCTCGCCGTCGGGCGACCAGGCGACGTCGAATTCGTCACCGGCGAGCGAGGTCAGCTGCGTGGGCTCGCCCCCCGCGGCCGCCACGACCCAGACGTTGAACTCCCCGCCCAGGTTGGAGACGTACGCGATGCGGGCGCCATCGGGCGACCAGCGCGGCGTGTTGTCATGTGCCTCGCTGGTGGTGAGGCGCCGCGGCTCCCCGCCGGCGACGGCGATGACCCAGATGTCCTCGCTCCCGGCCTGGTTGGAGGTGTAGGCGACCCACTGCCCGTCAGGCGACACCCGGGGGTCCCATGAGGACTTCGACCCGGTGGTGAGCTGGCGCGCCGGCCCAGAGTCCGCCGGCTGAACGAGGATCTGCTGGACGGCCTCCGTGTACGAGTAGGTCAGGCCGGTCCCGTCCGGCGTCCAGGTCAGGTCGACCTCCGTACCCACGTCGTTGGTGACCCGAGTCGGCTGTCCGCCCGCCGCTGGCACGACCCAGACGTCCTGCTGACCGCCTGCCTCCGAGAGATAGGCGACCCAGCGACCGTCTGGCGAGTAGGTCGGTTCCCAGTCATCGCGGACCTCGCGCGTGAGCTGGCGGGGCGTACCCCCGTCGATCGGCACCACCCAGACGTCGCTCTTCCCGGTGCGATTGGAGAGGTAGAGGGCGTCCTTCCCGTCGGGCGAGATGGCGATGAGGTTCTCGCGGCCCTCGGTGGTCAGCTGGGTCGGGGCACCGCCGCCCACCGCCCGGACCCAGATGGTGGCCTTTTCCCCGACCGCCTGGATGAAGACGACCCGATTCCCATCTGGCGTCCAGCGGCCGAACTCGTTCGCCTCTTCGGCCGAGATCGTGTCGGGTGCGCCGCCCTCGGTCGGCATCGCGAGGATGTCCCAGTTGCCCCGACCGTTGGCGGCGTACATGATGCGCCTGCCGTCGGGCGACCAGCGATGGTCCGCCTCGAGGCCGGGCACGTTCGTGACCTGGCGCGCCTCACCGCCCGCCGTGGGAACCACCCAGATATCGAGCGGCGCCGCTGCATCGGAGAAATAGGCGATCTGCGAGCCATCGGGGGACCACCGGGGGTCCTCGAGATAGGAGACCCTGGGGCTCGCCTCCCTGGCACTGCTGCCGTCCGTGGCGGAGATCCAGATCGCCCGTCCGCCGTCCCACTTGTCGGCGGTGAACGCCAGGCTGGTGCCGTCGGGCGAGTACGTGGCATCGTGGAAGTCACCGACGCCCGGGGTCAGCACCACACGCTCCGGCGCTCCGGCGGAATCGCCGCACCCGACGGCGAAGACGAGGCCCACACAGCCCAGGATGACGGTCGCTCTCACGGTGTCGGCTCCCTGAATGGAATGGCGGCGAGCACGTCGCCGGCCGTGTGCCGCAGCATGGCGCCGGCCTGCCGCGCGGCGCCCTGGCCGCCCAGCGTGCCGGCCACTTCAGCAGCGATGGTGTCCACGATCTCCCGCTGGGCGTTGAGCACGTCCTTCACCTCGCGCTCGTAGGTCTGGGCCCAGAGGTAGCGGAGCGTGATGGGCTCCGTCATCTGCACGTTGATCCTGATCCGGTCGCCGTCACGGAAGACCGTGGTCTCGATGACGGCATCGGCGTGCAGCGCGCGCGCGATCTCCGCCGTCGTGCCGCCGTCGCCCCTGTAGCGCATCACGGCGGAGCGCGACACCACCCCGACCACCTGCCGGCGGGCGATGGCGCTGATCAGCGCGTCGTGCATCGCGTCCACGAAGACCTGGTCCTTGCCCGACAGGTCCTGGAACGGCAGCACCGCGATCTGCTCGATCTTCCCTGCGGTGGCGGCACCCCGGCCGAGCACCGCCCAGCCCGCGACCGCGGCCACCAGGACGACCGCGGCCGCGGCGACCCCGATCATCAGCCCTTTCTGGCTCTTCCGGATCGCGGTCGCCGGCAGCGGCCGCGTGTGGGTCGGCGTCACGCCGCCGCTCGGCGTGCCCAGCATCTCCAGCGCCGGCAGCATCTCCTCCGCCGTCTGGTAGCGCCGCTCCTTCTCCTTTTCGAGACAGCGCATCACCAGGTCCGACAGCGCCGGCGCGATGCCGGCGCGTCGGGTCTCGGGCGGCGCCGGCGTCTCCAGCACGTGCGCCGACAGCAGCGCCTGCGCGGTGGCCTTGTCGAACGGCGGCGCGCCGGTCAGCAGCTCGTACGCCAGCGCCCCCACCGAGTAGATGTCGGCGCGCTGGTCGAGGTTAGTCTCGCCCATCGCCTGCTCGGGCGCCATGTACGTCGGCGTGCCGAGCGCCACCCCCACCGTCGTGAGCTTGTTGGTGCCCGCCGCGCTCACCGCCTTGGCCACGCCGAAGTCCGTGACCACGGCGTGGCGGCCCGAGATCATCACGTTGTCGGGCTTGATGTCGCGGTGCACCACGCCGTGCTGGTGGGCGTAGGACAGCGCGTCCACCACCTCGCGCAGGATCCGCACCGCCTCGGGGATCGGGATGGCCTCGTCGCGCTTGAGCCGCTCCCGCAGCGACTCGCCCTCGACGAAGGGCATCACGTAATAGAGGAAGCCGTCGGCCTCGCCCGAGTCGAACAGCGGCAGGATGTGCGGGTGCTGCAGCTGGGCCGCGATCTCGACCTCGCGCACGAACCGCTCGGGGCCGAGCGCCGCGGCGAGCTCGGGGCGCAGCACCTTCAGCGCCACCCGCCGATTGTGCTTCAGGTCCTGGGCGAGATAGACCGTCGCCATCCCCCCCTGCCCCACCTCGCGCTCGAGGCGGTAGCGGTCGGCGAGGGCCGCTTGGAGGCGTTCAGGAATGGATGACATGGGGTCGCGGAAGATCGTCGCGCCCGATGAACGCGACCGGAACCTCGCACAACGTCCCGACCAGCCGCCCCTCCCACGCGTCCCGGAAGGCGACACCACTGATGGAGGTCATGAGGTCGATCCGGTACGGCGGCAGGCCGAGCTGAACGACCTGCTCAGGGCGGGTGAAGTCAGACTCCCGGAGGCTGAGCGACTCCAGCGGCGCGCCGAACCGGACCAGCGCGGTCCAGACCCGCGTCGCGTTCTCCTCCGTCGGATCCAGCCAGACGTCGAGATCGCCCGTCATGCGCGGGACCCCATGCGCGGCGAGCGCGTGCGCCCCCACGACCATGGATCGGACGCCGGATTCGGCGAGCGCGGCGAGCAGGTCCCGGAAGTCGGTGATCAAAGGCTGCCGCGATGGTCGTTGAGGGTAGTGAGGACCACCGGCATGCTGGTACGACGGTACGTCGGCAGGGGACGCCCGGAGAGGCGCCACCCCTCGGCGGACAGCTCGGCGACGGCGGTCAGGCGGTCCTCGAGGGTACCGCCCATCCGCGGGTCGCTCGCCTCGGGGCTGGTAAGCGGGACCACCCGCACCGTCATCTCTCGCCGGCGTGCTGGCATGGGATGGAATATACGGGCTCCCCATCGCGCACGCCCTCGCGGCCCCGTCCCCTCGCGTCGGTCACGTGCGCCTCCGGGCAGACGGAACGCGTCGGATCCCGTACCGCGCTACTGCGTCACCGCCCGAAACCACACGTTCTTCGTGCGCCCATTCGACGCCATGAATCCCGTGATCCGCCCGTTGCCTGCCCGTTGGAACTTGATCGTGGCAAAGGGAAACCCACCGGAGAACTCGAGCCCGTCCCGGTGTGAGAGTCCGAACGGCTTCATGCGGCTGTTGCGGGCGACGAGGGAATCACCCTGGAGCGCCACCTCGATTCCCGTCTCCAGTTCCTCGGAGTAGAATCGGCCGGCATACTCGGCCAGTTGATCGCCGGAGAGCTTTACCTTGGCGACCCGGATCATCGGCACCGGCCGTCCCTGGCTGTGGGTCGCGCTGTCCACGGTCGCATCCGCCTTGAAGTGGAACGTCACGGTCGCCTCCACCCCGTTGAAGCGCGCCGTGGAATCCGACGTCGGCGTGAGCTTGAACCGCGGTTGACCGGTGGCCTGGGCGTAGAGTGCGCCGTCGTCGACCGTGTAGACGATGCCGAGGCTGGCGGTCGGCCCGACGATGCGCCAATCACCGGCAATGGCCCGCATGCGCGCTTCCGACATGCTGCCGGCCGACGCCGTGTCCGTCTCCTCTTCGGGCTCAAAGCGGTCCTTGAAGAAGGCGAGCGCGATCTGCGAGCCCACGCCGAGGTCGAAGGACCCGTTGTTGCTGAGGATGATCACGCCGCTTTCCAACTCGGGGTAATACGCGAATAAGGCGCGATGCGCCACGTCGCCACCGGTGTGGGCGTACCGTCTCCTGCCACGGAACGTGCCGATGCCGAGCCCAAGGCCGTACCCCGTGGAGTCACCGCTCTCGAGGATGGTGTTCGTGGTGATGGCGTCGATCGCCTCACGCCCACCCAGCGTCGCATCCCGGTAGTTCCGCATCCACTTGGCGAGATCGGCGACCGTCGTGTAGATACCGCCGGCGCCGTAGGACGCGGCGAGATCGTGCACCGACCGGTACCCTCCGCCCTCGGCCGCCACGTAGCCCTGCGCGCTCCCCGGAATCACTTCGCCCTGTTTCGTCTCGACCCGCGTGTGGATCATGCCGAGGGGCGTGAACACCCTGGCCTTCATGAACTCCGGGAACGACATGCCACTGACCCGCTCGATGGTGGTGGCCAGCAGGATGTATCCCGTGTTGTTGTAGTTGAACTCCGTGTTCGGCCGCGCTTGCAGCTCCGGCTGACGCTGCACCATCCCGATCACCTGATCCCGTGAGAACGCGTCCTCTCCGCCATAACCCATCATCGGCAGCAGGTTGTAGACCTCGCGATAGCCACCAGTGTGCGTGAGCAGGTGCTTGAGGGTGATCGGTGTTCCGAAGTCCGGCAGCTCGGGGATGTACCGGCGGATGTCGTCGTCGAGCGACAGCTTGCCCTCCGCCTGGAGGAGGAGGAGACCCATCGCCGTGAACTGCTTGGTCACCGAGCCGATGTTCGAGACCGTGCCGACCCCGAACGTGATGCCGTGCGAGAGGTTCGCCATCCCATAGGCACGGGTGAAGCGCAGGCGACCGCCGCTCACGACGCCCACCACCGCCCCCGGGGTGCCATCACCCGCGAACCCCATGAGCAGTTGGTCCACGCGCCGCTCCGGACTCGTCGCGACCCGCTCGATGCGCAGGACACGGATCTGGTAGTCGCCCGCGGCACCCTCGAAGGGTGTCACCTCGATGACGTACCGACCTGCCTCCTTGGTGTCGAACGAGAAGGTCTCCGGGCCCCGCGCCGGCGAGTCGAAGGCGCGCACCTGGCCCCCCGCGGGATCGAAGACCGTGACCACCACGTCCACCGTCAACTGATCCGCCTCGCCGAAGACGAACGTCCTGGCCTCCAGGTCGATCACATACCGGTGCTTGGAGTCGGAAGCGAGCGTGCCCGACACGGTTTCACCGCGCCGGATCTCCCGCTGCTCCTGTGCCAGAACGGGATGCGCCGTGCAGAGCACGACCGTGAAGGCGACGAACGCGAATCTCATGGTGCTTCCCGGGGTGGGGGCCCACAAACGTAACCGCCAGCGCCGAAGGGCGCCTCCGCTTATTGCCTGGGAACGAACCGGTAGAGGATCTCCCCGTCGCGGATCATCCCGAAGTCCTCGCGCGCCACGCGCTCCTGCTCGGCGGCGCTGCTCTCGAACAGGCGCAGCATCCGCTCGAGCGAATCGACCTCCGCTTCGAGCTCCCGCACCGCCGCCTGCTCGGCCTGCACCTGGCGCCGCAGCGTGAGCCAGTCGAAGGTCGAGTACTCGCCGCCCAGCGCGGCGAAGGCCACGAGCCCGAGCAGCGCCGCGATCGCGAGGACCCGGTTGCGCCTCACAGGCCGTACATGTCCTTGCCGGGATAGTACGCCACGTCGCCCAGCTCCTCGGCGATGCGCAGCAGCTGGTTGTACTTGGCGATGCGGTCGGTGCGGGACGCGCTCCCGGTCTTGATCTGCCCCACCCCGCTCGCCACCGCGAGGTCGGCGATGAAGGTGTCCTCGGTCTCGCCCGAGCGGTGCGAGATCACCGCGCCATACGCGTTGGAGCGCGCCAGCTCGATGCACTGCAGGGTCTCGGTCAGCGTCCCGATCTGGTTCACCTTGATGAGGATGGCGTTGGCCACGCCGTCCTCGAGCCCGCGGCCCAGCCGCTCCGGGTTGGTACAGAACAGGTCGTCGCCGACGAGCTGGATGCGCGCCCCCAGCGCCTCGGTCAGTCGGGCCCAGCCGGTCCAGTCGTCCTCGGCGAGGCCGTCCTCGATCGACACGATGGGATAACGGTCGATCCACGTCTTGTACAGGGCGACCATCTCCTCGGCCGACTTGGTGCCGCCGCCGCTCTTCTTGAAGGTGTAGGCGCCGTCGGCGTACAGCTCGGACGCGGCGACATCGAGGGCGATGGCCACGTCCTTCCCGGCCTCGTACCCCGCCCCCTCGATGGCGGCCATGATCGCCTCGAGGGCGGCCTCGTCGTTCGGGAGATCGGGCGCGAAGCCGCCCTCGTCCCCCACCGCGGTCGAGAGCCCGCGCTTGCCCAGCACCTTCTTGAGGGAATGGAACACCTCGACGCCGATGCGCAGGCCGTCGCCGAAGGTCTCCGCTCCGATCGGCACGGCCATGAACTCCTGGCAGTCCACCGTGTTCGACGCGTGCGCGCCGCCGTTGAGGATGTTCATCATCGGGACGGGGAGCACGTGCGCGAGCGGCCCGCCGAGGTAGCGATACAGCGGCAGGCCGGAGTCGGCGGCCGCGGCACGTGCGGTGGCGAGGGACACGGCCAGGATGGCGTTGGCGCCGAGGTGGCCCTTGTTGGGGGTGCCGTCGAGGTCGAGCATCGCGTAGTCCACCGCGATCTGGTCGCCGGCCGCGAGGCCCTCGAGCCGCGGGCCGATCACCTCGTTGACGTTCTTCACCGCCTCGAGCACGCCCTTCCCGCCGAAGCGCCGGGCGTCGCCGTCACGCAGCTCCACGGCCTCGTGCTCGCCGGTGGAAGCGCCCGATGGGACGGCGGCGCGGCCGGTGGCGCCGCTCGCCAGGGTGACCTCCGCTTCGACGGTCGGGTGCCCCCGGCTGTCGAGGATCTCGCGCGCGTGTACCGAGATGATCGTGCTCATAGGTGGCCGGAACCCTAGCCCGGGAGAGGGAGCGCGTCAACGCGCGCGCGGAAGCCCTCGATCGCGACGCGGACGGCGTCGCGCACCGCGTCGCGGTCGTCGAGCGTCCGGCCCGCAGTGGCGACGGGATCGCCAACGCGCACGCGGATCGGCAGTCGGCGCAGGCGCCACGCCCCCTTGGGCAGGATCTCGAAGGTGTTGTGGACGTAGACCGGGACCACGGGCACACCGGCCGCGATCGCCAGCGCGAAGGGCATCGACTTGAACGGCAACAGGTCGCCGGTGCGGCTCCGCGTCCCCTCCGGGAACACGATCGCCGACACGCCGACCGCGATCATCCGCTCGGCCGCCCGGCGATACGCCTCCTGCGCCGCTCGCGGATGGAACCGGTCGATCACGATGTTGCCGACCCGCACCATCGCGGGCCCGAAGAACGGGATGCGCGCCAGCTCCTGCTTGGCGACGAACCGCACCGATCCCGGCAGGACGGCGTACAGCACGAGGATGTCGAACAGCGACGAGTGGTTCGCCGCGAACACCACCGGCCCGCCCGACGGCACGCGCTCGAGACCCTGCACGTCGAGGGGGAGCCCCGCGCCCGCCAGGCTCCAGCGGCCCCAGGCGCGCGTGCAGCGGTCGTACACGCCGCCCGGACGAAAGGGGATGTGCAGGAGACTCGCGATGAGCACGGTCGTGCCGGTCATCACCGTGGCGCCGAACAGCGCCAGGTAGAACCGCAGCGTCCGGATCACGCGAAGTGGTCCCACCCTCCAGCCGGCGTGACCGCCGCCCCGCGGTCGGTGAACCGCACGCCCGCGCCCGCCACGACGTCCCCGACGCGCGTCAGCGGGAGGTCGTGGAACTCCTGGAACCCCTGCGCATCGGCGACGCCGAAGTCGCGGGGCAGCGTGACCAGCAGCTCGTACTCTTCGCCGCTCGCCACCGCGCCGAGTGCGTCGGCGCCGAGCGCGCAGGGCACGCGCTCCATCGCGATCTCGAGCCCCACCCCCGACGCCGCGGCGAGGTGCCGGGCGTCGGCGGCGAGCCCGTCCGACACGTCGATCATCGCCGTGGCTCCGCGATCGGCGAGCCACCGGCCCGCGGCGATGCGCGGCTCGGGTCGCGCGAACCGCGCCCGCGCCTCGGCGTCGGGACGGCGGCCCGCCTGGAACGCCCGCAGCGCGAGCCGCGCCGCCCCGAGCGCCCCGGTCACCCACAGCCCGTCGCCCGGATGCGCCCCCGCCCGCCGCACCGCTCGCTCCACCATCCCCAGCGCGCACACGTCGATCACGATCTTCTCGAAGCGCGCCAGGTCGCCGCCCAAGACCCGCGCGCCCACGGACGTGGCCGCGGCGCCGGCCCCCGTCATGATGGCGACCGCCGTCCGGTCCGCGTCGCCCTGCCCCGTGGACAGGGGCAGCGCCAGCGAGATCAGCACCCCCAGCGGCTTGGCGCCATCGGCGGCGAGGTCGGACAGCGCGGCCGCCGTGGCCCGCCACCCAATCTCCTCCGCCATCAGCCACTCGGAGCGGAAATGCACGCCTTCGATGGAGCAGTCGACGCTGGCCGCGAGGGTGGACGTTCCCACCGGCACGAGCGCGCAGTCGTCGCCCAGCCCGGTCGCGGCCGGCCCGAGCGCGGCCGCGATGCTGCGGATCAGGTCGAACTCGTAGCCGGGACCGAGCGCGATGGACGGACCAGGGTTCATGGTGCTCGAAAGATGGGGGCGCCGCCCCCGCCGCCGCAAACGCTCGCGTGTCAGCGCCCCAGCGCGGCGCGGCGATCGAACCGCACCAGCCCGGAGTCCGTGGCCACCCACAGCCACGGCGGGGCCACCACCACATCGCGCACGGCCGCCGGCAGATCGAGCGGCACCCGCAGCGCGTGGAACGTGCCGCGGCCGATGTGCCAGAACGCGAGCCCCTGGGTCCCGCCGACCCACGCGCCGCCCTCGTCGCCCGCGAGCGCGGTGAGCCGTCCCACGTCGGCGAGCGGTCGGACCACCGTCCACGCCCCGCCGGCCGGGTCGCGCCAAGCGAGTTGATCGGGCGTCGCCGCCACCAGCGTGTCGGCGCTGCGCGCCAGCGCCACGATCGGGTCCCGCAGCGCCGGCGTCGCGGCGATCTCGGGCGTCACCACCGGACGGTCGGCGCCCGGTGCCAGCACGCCCAGCCCGGCGGCCGTCCCGACCCAGAGCGTGTCGCGCGCCGCGGCGAGCGACAGGACGGACTCCGCGAACGTGCCCATCCGCGCCGCCTCGCCGTCCGCCCCGATGAAAGCGAGGCCGCTCCCGGTGCCCACCCACACGCCGTCGGGCGCGGGCGCGAGGGCGCGCGCGTCCTCGTCGGACCCGCCCCACCGGACGGGCCGGGTCTCGGCCGTGCGCGGGTCGATGCGCATCACCCCCCGCTCGGTCGCGAGCCACAGCGATCGATCGCGGGCGAGGAGGCGCCTGCCCTCCTGGAACGGGGAGGCGACGGCGCCGGCGCGCTCGAGCGGACGGACCTGGGTGGCGTCGGCCGACACCCACGCGAGACCCGCCCGCTCGCCGGGCCGCGCGAGGGCCGCCACCCACACCCCGCCTGCGCCCGCCGCGAGCGCTCCGGCGGCGGGCGCGGGGAGGCCATAGGCGAGCGTCTCCCACTCCCCGGTCATCCCGTCCACCCGCACCACGCCCATCCCGGTCGTTCCGAAAAAGATGTCGCTGCGGTCGAGGGTGGCCGCCGCCGAAGTGAACTGGTGCGAGCGCAGGCGCGTGTCGGTCAGGATGAGCGCGCGCATCGCCTCCACCATCGGCGCCCGCTCGAGCGCGGTGCGCGGATCGAGCGACTCGACGCGCTGGGCCGACGGGGGCGGCGTCCCGGGCACGGGCACGAGCCCGCCGCGCGGCAGGAACGCCCACCCGGCGGCGCCGCGCACGAAGATGCCGCTCGCCAGGTCCCGGGCGTCGAACGCGAGGGCGCGGACTCCGCCCGCCACGAAGCCGCGCTCCCATATGCGCAGCTGCGGGTCATAGCGCGCCCAGCCCTCCGCGGTGCCGAACCACACGGCGTCGTTCACCGCATCGGCCAGCGCCACCCACATGCGCGCGCGCGGGTACCCGTCGAGCCAGGTGACCGGGGGCCGCCATTGCCGCGCGGCGCGGTCGTAGATCAGCAGGCCGCGCGGCGTGGCGGCGTACACGAAGTACGGCGAGGCGGCGACCGCCGTGACGAACGAGAACTCGGTGATGAGGACACGGTCTTCGGGCCGCCACCGCTGGGCGGTGGCCGGGGACGGCCGAACGGAGAGGAGCACCGCGACGAGACCGACGGCGGTCGCGACGCGCCGGGGGCCCGCGATCACAGCGTCTCCGGGGCCTCGAGCACTTCGAGCACCGGGGGACCCCACGGCCGGGCGCCGGCCCACGCGCGCCAGATGTCCGGCAGCGACGCCAGCACGTCGGCGGGCCGGAGGCTGCGCGCCGTCCACTGACGCGCCCCCAGGTCGGCGGCGCGGCCCAGGGCGTGCGCGCCCAGCGCGGCCGCGACGGCGGGCGCCGCGCCCCGCGCCAGGAACGCGCCGACGAACCCGGCCAGCAGGTCGCCGCTCCCTCCCGTCGCGAGCCCGGGGTTGCCGCTCGCCACGACGTGGACGGGGCCGCGCAGATCGGCGACGACGGTGGGCACGCCCTTCAGGAGGACCGTGCCCTTGAGCTGGAGGGCCGCCTTCGCGGCGGCGCCCCAGCGGTCGTTCGCCGCTTCGTCGGCGAGCCGGTCGCCCGCCAGCGCGCGGAACTCGCCCAAGTGCGGCGTGAACACGAGCGGTCGCTCGGGCCCGCTCTCGAACAGCACCAGGGCATCGGCGTCGAGCACCGTGGGCACGGGCCGCCGGGCCAGCACCGCGGCGACGAGCGCGCGCCGCGCCGGGTCACGCCCCAGCCCGGGGCCGACGACGAGGGCATCCGCCCAGTCGACCGCCTCGGTCCCCGCTGCGTCGAGCTCGGGCCCCAGCCTGGACACCACGGTGAGTACGTCGGGGAGGCTCGCGCGAGCGGCCTCCACCGTCTCGGCGCCCGCGACCAGCTTGACCAGTCCGGCGCCGGCGGCGAGGGCGGCGCGCGCCGCGTGCAGCGCGGCGCCGGTCATCCCGGCGGCGCCCCCGACCACGGTGACCCGACCGCGGTCGCCCTTGTGCATCCGCGGCTCGAGCGCCGGCAGGCGGGCGCCGGCCCAGCGATCGGTCACGAGCACCGGCCACGCGGGGTCGGCCGGCGGGAACCCGATATCCAGCACCACGAGCTTGCCGCACCACTCGCGCGCCACCAGGTGGCCGCGTCGCGGCCCGCCGAACGTGAACGTCACCTGCGCGCGCACCGGGCCGTGGGCCTCGCCGCTCGAGAGGTCGAGTCCCGTGGGTCCGTCCACTGCCGCGACGGGCGCGCCGAACTCGGCCACCCGCTGCGCCAGGGCGAGGACGTCGCCACGGGCGGGCCCCGTGGCCCCCGTGCCCAGCACCGCGTCCACGGCCAGCGCGGTGGCGGGCCACGGCTCCTCGCGGTGCAGCTCGCGCACCCCGTCGAGCCGCGCCAGCGCCCGGTTGTCCAGCGCGTCGTCGGTCTTCGGATCGAGCGCCGCGACCCACACCGGGACGCCGCCCGCATGCAGGGCCCGCGCGATGACCCACCCGTCGCCGCCGTTGTTCCCCGCGCCCGCGGCCACGAGCGCGCCGCCGGTCAGTACGGCCGGGAACTCGGCGAGCAGGGCCTGCGCGGTGGCGCGGCCGGCCGCGTCCATCAGGACGCGGCTCGGGATGCGGTACTGGGTGCGCGCGGCCGTATCCCACGCCGCCGCCTCCGACGCGGAGAGCACGGGGACCGGGTTCACGTGATCACCACCCCACCGTATCCCACCACGCGCTCGAGATCGCCGGTCACCTGCCCGGAGTGCCGGTAGTCCACCACCACCGCCCGGGTGGCGCCGAGCGTGGTGGCGGCCGCCAGCACGGTCGCGGCGGCCGCGCGGCCACACATCGAGATGTCCTCGCGCTCGCAGCGCGCGAGCAGCTCGGCGCCGTCGAGCGCCTCCACGGCGGCCAGGGCGCGGGCGTCCTTTCGCTCGGACACGAACGCCGGCTCGTAGTGGTCGAGATCGCTCGACGCGAGGAGCAGCACGGGCTCGGGCCACGCGCGCACCAGGCGCGCGAGCGTGTCGCCCAGCGCCCGGCACGGCTCCCAGTCGGCGAACGCGAGGACCAGCGGCACGATGCGCACATCGGGACGCAGACGCTGGAGGAACGGGAGCTCGACCTCGATGGCGTGCTCACCGCGGTGCGCGTCGGCGTCCTCGCCCACGAGCGGCTCGGCCTCGAGCAGGGCGCGCCCGAGGTCCTCCGCCAACGCGACGTCGCCCAGCGGGGTGCGGAATGCGCCGCGGAGGACGAGCGACGCGCCGCCCGGGGCGCGCCACACGCCGGTGTGGTTCGGCGCGACGATGACGATGACGCGAGGCAGCGCGAGGCTGACGAACACCCGGGCGGCGGTGGGCCCGGAGTAGGGAAGTCCCGCGTGCGGGGCGATCGCGGCGATCGCGGATTCCGGCGGCGCGTCGCGGACCTCAGCGCGCGCATCCCGGCACAGGGTGTCGATCTCGTCCGCGAGCCGGGCCGGATCGGCGGGATAGAAGCGCCCGCTGGCCGCGGGCGCGCGGATCGGACCCAAGCCTACTTCGAGCTCTGGCCGATCGTCCGACCGAAGGAGATCTCGCCGTTGTCGATCCGGATGTTGAAGCCGCACTCCGGACTGGTGCAGACCCACGCCTTGTAGGTGATCGGTGCGCCGTCCCTCCCGTAATCGGACAGCGGGATCAGTACCCCGATCTGGCACTTGCGGCACGTGGGCAGTTCCTGGTGCTGATGCTCCATGGGGCCTCCCTTCCCGCGCGTGGCCTTCCGGCTACGCGCGCTCCAGCCCGGTCCAGCGGTAGTCGGCGGTGAACACCTCGTCGAAGTCGTACACGCGATCGAAGTCCTCGATCCGGTCGTCGGGCTGCTGCGCGAGCAGCCCGACGTCGATCAGGTGGAACACGATGCGACCGATGTCCTCGGTGGCGGCGATGCCCCAGAACCGCAGCACGGTGGGGGCGAGCAGGCCGAACTGCTCGCGGGCGAAGTCGCGGCAGGCCCACGCGAGCTCCTGCCCGGTGATGTGGCGCCGGGCGGGGAGCCGACCCTGCGCGAACTCCAGCGCCGCGAGCACGAACAGCAGACCGCGCTCGTGGTAGCGCGCGTCACGCTGCCCGATGCGCGCGAACGCCTGCTCGATCGCGGTGAAGTCGCTCACGCGCGCGCCTCGGGCTGCGTCCCGCCGCGCGCCCGCTCCCGGCCGGCCGGCCGCTGCGGCGCGAGCAGCGCCAGCTCCAGCACCTCGTCGATCGTGTCCACCATCCGGATCTTCAGCAGATTCCGCACGTCGGGGGGCAGGTCCGCCAGGTCGCCGCGGTTGCGGGCCGGCACGATCACCGTGCGCAGACCCGCACCGACCGCCGCCGTGAGCTTCTCGCGCAGGCCTCCGACGGGGAGCACGCGGCCGCGCAGCGTCAGCTCGCCCGTCATCGCCACGTCGGGCCGCGCGGGGCGCCGGCACAACAGCGACGCGAGCGCCGCCGCCAGGGCAATGCCCGCGGACGGCCCGTCCTTCGGGACGGCGCCGGCGGGGATGTGGACGTGGACGTCGCTCTCGGTGAACACCCGGGGCGGGATCCCCAGCAGGTCGGCTCGCGCGCGCAGCAGGCTCCACGCCGCCTGCCCCGACTCCCGCATCACGTCGCCCAGCTGTCCCGTGAGGGTGACCTGTCCCTTGCCGGGCATCTGGATCGCCTCGATGAAGATGATGTCCCCACCGACCGGCGTCCACGCCAGCCCCGTCGCGACC
>DASPFU010000069.1:0-6538 GCA_035620935.1 Gemmatimonadales bacterium | reverse complement strand
ACGAGGAACTGGGCGACCGCGCCTACGCCGCCGGGAGCTACCGCGATGCCCTGGCCGAGTACCGGCTGGCGCTGCTCGCCAGCCCCGGCCGCGCGTCGCTGCACGCCAAGGCGGCGGCGGCGGCGGTGCGCAACGAGGAGTTCGCGTTCGCGCTGGCGGAGTACCGGGCCCTGGCGATGGCCGACCGCGCACGGCTGAGCGAGGCGATCGACGGCCTCGAGCGGGTGGTGCGGGCCGCGTTGCGGGCCAATGAGCGTGGCGTGGGCGAGACGGCGCTCGCCACGTTGCGGGTGCTGGCGCCGGACCGGCCGCTGGGGGTCTATGCGCGGGCGGTGGCCGTGGACGCCGCGGAGCAGGGACGGTTCGCCGAGGCGCGCGCGCTCCTGCCGCCGGCGATCGCCACGGCGGTGGACGATCGGAACGCGGACTCGCTGCTGTACGTGTACGGGCTGGTGGCGACGCGCGCGCGGGACTGCGCGGTGGCCGTGCCGGCGTTCGAAACGGTGTTGCGGCGGGGGCGGGAGCCCGCGGTGGTGGACGCCGCGCGTGAAGGTATCGGGCTGTGCGCGCTGCTGGAAGGGCGCCGCGCGCTCGAGGCCGGGCGGACCGCCGAGGCCGACGAGTGGTTGCGGCGCGCCACCGCGCCCGGCGCCGCGCCCGATGTGGCGCGCGCCGCGTTCCTCGGCCTGGGGGACATCCGGCTGGCGCAAGGGGACGTGGCCGGGGCGCTGGAGAGTTATCAGCGGGTGCTGCAGGACGGCACGCCGGGGGACACCCTGAGCCTGCGGGCACAGGAGCGGATCAACGCGGTGGGCCGGGCGGAGTCGCCCGCGCCGCTCCAGCCCTGAGCGGACGAACGGACGGGTGATGCGACGACTGTGGATAGTGGCGGTGCTGGTGGCCGCCGGCTGCGGCCGGGGCGGGGCCGACAACGCCCCGGAGCCGATGACCGAGCTCACGCGGGCGCGCGCCATGATCCGGCACGGGCAGTACGGCAAAGCGATCCCGATCTTCCAGCGGCTCAGTTTCGAGCTGTCGCCCTCCCAGCCGGAGGCGGCCGAGGTGCGCTATTACCTCGGGGAGTGCCACTTCCAGGTGAAGGACTACGCGACCGCGATCCAGGAGTTCCGGCGCGCGGCGGATGCGTACCCCGACAGCCCGTGGGCGCCCCAGGCGCTGTTGCGGGCGGGCGATGCCAACCTGCGCATGTGGAAGCGCCCGGAGCTCGACCCGAGCTACGGCGAGGCGGCCTTCGCCATCTACCAGGAGTTGGCGGGCCGCTATCCGGGCTCGGAGGCCGCCGAGCGGGCCAACCTGCACGTGAAGGAGCTGGCCAACCGGTTCGCCGAGAAGGCGTACAAGACGGGCCTGTTCTATCAGAAGCGCCGCGCGTACGACTCCGCGATCATCTACTACAAGCAGATCATCGCGACCTATCCCGACGCGACGCTCGCGCCGCAGGCGCTGCTGCGCATGGTCGAGATTTACCGCTCCATGATCTACCTCGAGGAGCTCGAGGAGACCTGCGCCCATCTGCGCCGGTACTACCCGGATCTGCCGGGGATCGCGGAACGCTGTCCGGCGCCGGCCGCGGCGCCGTAGGCGCCCCGATGGCCGCGCTGTTCGGCGGATCGTTCGACCCGGTGCACGTCGGGCACCTGGTGGCGGCCGAGGCGGCAGCGGACGCCCTCGGCATGGGGGTGCGGTTCCTGCCGGCGCGCGAGCAACCCTTCAAGCGGGCGGCCCACGTCGCGGGCTCCGCCCAGCGGGCGGCGATGCTGACGCTGGCGGTCTCCGGGAACCCGCGGCTGGGGGTCGAGCCCATCGAGCTCGGGCTGCCCGCGCCCTCGTTCACGGTCCACACGCTGCGCGCGCTGGCCCTGCGCGACCCCGGCGTGCGCCCCACGCTGCTCCTCGGCGCGGACGCCGCCCAGGACCTGCCGGCGTGGCACGAATCCGAGGCCCTGCCGGGCCTGGCCGACATCGTGGTGTTCGCCCGGCCGGGGACCGCGGTGCCGCGGCACGCCGGGATCACGCGCGTGATCGACGTGCCGGCGCTCGACGTGTCCGCCACCTTGGTGCGCGCGCTGGTGGCGCAGCGGCGGTCGATCCGCTACCTGGTGCCCGACGCGGTGCGCGAGTACATCGCCGCCCACGGTCTGTATCGATAGAGGGACGATGCTCAAGCAACTGGTGACCAAGGTGCTGGGGACGCGCTTCGACCGGGAGCTGAAGCGCATCCAGCCGATCGTCGATGCCATCCACCGGCACGAGGAGCGCCTCCGCGGCGTGGGGGACGCGGAGGTGCAGGCGCAGACCGCGAAGTTCCGCGGGGTGATCGCGGAGCGCACGGGGCCGCTCGTCGCCGACGTGGAGCGGTTGCGGCAGGAGAAACACGACTGCCCCGACGCCGAGGAGCGCCTGCGGCTGGACGCCGACCTCGGCAAGGCCGAGGCGGCCCTGCGGGACGAGCTGCAGCAGGTGCTGGACGACCTGCTGCCCGAGGCGTTCGCCACCGTGCGGGAGGCGTGCCGGCGGCTGGTGGGAAGCGAGGTGGTGGTCACCGAGCACACCCTCGTCTGGGACATGGTGCCCTACGACGTCCAGCTGATCGGCGGCATTGTGCTGCACCAGGGCAAGATCGCGGAGATGGCGACGGGGGAGGGCAAGACGCTCGTCGCGACCCTGCCGCTGTACCTGAACGCCCTGACCGGGCGGGGCGCGCACCTCATCACGGTCAACAACTACCTGGCCCGGCGCGACTCCCAGTGGATGGGGCACCTGTTCCGGTGGCTCGGTCTCACGGTGGGCTGCATCGACGACACCGCGCCACAGTCGCCGGAGCGGCGGGCCGCGTACCTGTGCGACATCACCTACGGCACCAACAACGAGTTCGGCTTCGACTACCTGCGCGACAACATGGTGTTCACCCTGGACCAGCGGGTGCAGCGGGAGCACCAGTACGCGATCGTCGACGAGGTGGACTCGATCCTCATCGACGAGGCCCGGACGCCGCTCATCATCTCGGGCCCGGTCGGCAGTGAGTCCGACGCCAAGTATGCGCAGTACAACAGCCAGGTGCAGCAGCTGGTGCGGAAGCAGACGGCCGTCGCCAACGACCTGATCGCGAAGGCCGAGCCGCTGCTCGAGCAGGACCCGACGAACTACGAGGGCGGGGTGCTGCTGTACAAGGCCCAGCTCGGGATGCCGAAGAACCGGCGTCTGCTCAGGCTCCGCAACGAGACGGGCGTCAAGACGCTGGTCCAGCGCGTCGAGCTCGACCGCCTCGCCGACCGGAAGCTCCCGGCCGCCAAGCAGCAGATGCGCCACGTCGAGGACGACCTCTACTTCGTGCTCGACGAGCGCGGCCATTCGGTGCACCTCACCGACCGCGGCGTCGAAGCGATGTCGCCGGGCGACCCGACGCTGTTCGTGGTCCCCGACATCTCGCAGGCCATTCACGCCATCGAGCACGACGAGGCGCTCGCCCCCGCGGAGAGGATCGCGCGCCGCCGCGAGGTGGAGGCGGAGTACGCGGCGAAGAGCGAGACGCTGCACATCATCCACAAGCTGCTCCAGGCCCACGCGCTGTACGAGAAGGACGTGGACTACGTGGTGCAGGAGGGGCAGGTCTTCATCGTCGACGAGTTCACCGGGCGGATGCTCGCCGGCCGGCGCTGGTCCGACGGGCTGCACCAGGCGGTCGAGGCGAAGGAAGGCGTGGCGGTGCGTGACGAGTCGCAGACGCTCGCCACCATCACCATCCAGAACTACTTCCGCATGTACGCCAAGCTGGCGGGCATGACCGGTACGGCGGAGACCGAAGAGACCGAGTTCTACCAGATCTACAAGCTCGAGGTCGTCGTCATCCCCACCAACCGACCGGTGCGGCGGGTGGACAAGCACGACCTCATCTACCGGACCCGCCGCGAAAAGTACAACGCGATCATCGACGAGGTCGAGCGCCACCACCGGCGCGATCTGCCGGTCCTGGTAGGGACCGTGAGCGTGGACGTGTCGGAGACCCTGGCGCGCATGCTCAAGCGGCGGGGCCTGAAGCACGAGGTACTCAACGCCAAGTACCACCAGCGCGAGGCCGAGATCGTCGCGCAGGCGGGCCGGCCCGGCGCGATCACCATCGCGACCAACATGGCGGGCCGCGGTACCGACATCAAGCTCGGCCCGGGCGTGAAGCGCTGTCAGGTGTGCGGCATTCTGGCGCGCCAGGCGCCCTTCGGGCAGAAAGTCGAGACCCCTGACCTGAGCCACGCGGAGATCACGTCGCTGGGCTGCCAGGACGATCCGCCGTGCGGGCTCGTGATCATCGGGACCGAGCGGCACGAGTCGCGGCGCATCGACCGCCAGCTGCGCGGCCGCTCGGGCCGGCAGGGGGACCCGGGCCAGTCGATCTTCTTCCTGTCGCTCGAGGACGACCTGATGCGGCTGTTCGGGTCGGATCGCATTGCACGCTGGATGGACCGGGGTGACAAGGACAAGGAGAGAGAGAAGGAGCAGGGGAAGGAGGAGGGGAAGGAGCAGGGCAAGCCCGATGCCGAGGAGGAGAGCGAGGTCCTGACCCACCCGCTGCTCACCCGCGCCATCGGTCAGGCGCAGAAGCGGGTCGAGCTGCAGAACTTCCAGACCCGCAAGAAGCTGCTCGAGTACGACGACGTGATGAACCAGCAGCGCGAGGTGATCTACTCGCTGCGCCGCTACGCCCTCGAAGGCGGCGAGGAGCTGAAGGGCGAGGCCCTGCGCATGGTGGACGCCGCGATGCGGCGACTCGCCGAGAGCACGGTGGTCGAGGATTCCGACGAGCCCGAGAAGTGGGATCGCGAGCAGATCGACACCGAGTTCCTGCAGAAGTACCTGCTCACGGTGCCGGGCGTGACCGATCCGGCGGCCGTGGCGGACCTGGCGGCGCTGACGCGTGCCGCGAGCGCCGCGGGGGAGGCGGCGTTCCAGGCCAAGCTCGACTACCTGCGGGAGATCGAGAGCAAGATCGGCGCGAGCCGTCTGGGCGAGCAGATGCTGTCGCATTACATGCTCGCGACGATCGATGAGAAATGGAAGGACCACCTCTACGACCTGGACCAGCTGCGGGCGGCGATCCAGTACCGGGCGTGGGGGCAGAAGGACCCCCTGATCGAGTACAAGCAGGAAGCGTTCGAGATGTTCAAGGGGCTGATGGAGGACCTGCAGGCCACCTTCACCGAGCGCTGGCTGCGGCTCCAGGTCGAGATCCGTCCGGCGGCGCCGGCGCCGGGGCGGCCAGCGGCCCCGATCACGGGCCCCCTCGGCGGCGCCCCCCGGCGGGCAGCGCCGATGGTGGCGTCCAAGCCGGGGACCGACGGCCTGGTCGCCCCGGAGACGGCGACGGGCCCTCGCCCGCCCGCTCCCGGCGTCCCGCAACCCGCCCCGGTGGGCAGTCCCTATGCGGGGGTGGGGCGCAACGAGCCCTGTCCCTGCGGGAGCGGCAAGAAGTTCAAGAAGTGCCATGGGCAGGGATGAGGGATGAGGGACGGGGGACCCCATTCCTCATCCCCATCCCCGTTTTTTCTGCTCCCCCCCGCGCCAATCCGCTACGACCCCCGGCGCCTCGCGGGTGTAATCTTGCGGGATGCCCTTCCGCCTCGCCGAGCATGCCGTCGCCGACCGCCCCCGGGAGCGCTTCTGGGCGGTGGGCGCCGCCGCGTTGACGGCACAAGAGCTGGTGGCGATTCTCCTAGGGACGGGCTGCGCGGGCCGTGACGCCATGGCGGTGGCGGGCGAGCTGCTCGGGCGGGTGGACGGGTCGCTGCGACGGCTCGGCGCCCGGCCGTGGGCCGAGCTGGCGCGGATGACGGGTGTGGGCCGGGCCAAGGCGGCGCGGCTCGCGGCGGCGCTCGAGCTGGGACGGCGGGCGGCGGTTGAGGCCGACCCCGCGCCCCCGCGGGTCCGGGGCCCCGGGGACGTGCACCGCTTCTGCGCGCCGCGACTGCGTGACCTGGCGGTCGAGGAGTTCCACGTCCTCGCCCTCGGCGCCCAGAGTCAGGTGCAGGCGGACCTGCTGATCACGCGGGGGCTCCTGAACAGCGCCCTGGTGCACCCGCGCGAGGTGTTCCGCGCGGCCATCGCCGAGGCGGCGGCCGGCATCATCGTGGTGCACAATCACCCGTCCGGAGACCCGACCCCGTCCGTGGAGGATCGGGTCGTGACCCGTCAGCTGGTGGAGGCGGGGCGCCTGCTCGACGTCCCGGTGTTCGACCACGTCATCGTGGGGGGTGACCGCTACGTGAGCTTCGCCGAGGCGGGACTGCTGTGACCGGGACGGCGCCGATCCTCGCGCCGGAGCTGGCGCGCGCGGTGGCGGATCACCGGGATCGGCTCGATCTCGAGCTGCTGGCGCGCGCCTACCGGATGAGCGCCGAGGCGCATCGCGGCCAGAAGCGCCTCTCCGGGGACGAGTTCGTCTCGCACAGCGTGGCGGTGGCCACGATCCTGGTCGATCAGCAGATGGACACCACCACGGTGGCGGCCGCGCTGCTCCACGACGTCG
>DASPFU010000068.1:0-32048 GCA_035620935.1 Gemmatimonadales bacterium | reverse complement strand
GGGGGGCATCGCGGCCGACCTCGGCACGGGAACTGGGTGCCTCGCCCTGGCACTGGCCGTGGAGGGGGATTTCGGCCTGGTGGTGGCCGTGGAGCGGGATGCGGCGGCGGCCGCGCTCGCCCGCGAGAACGTGACGCGGGTGGCACCCCCGACGCCGGTGGAGGTCCGCGAGGGCGACTGGCTCGGGCCGCTGGGTGACGCGCGTTACCGCGTCATCCTGGCGAATCCGCCATATCTCACCGAGGACGAGTGGGGCGCGCTGGACCCGAGCGTGCGCGAATACGAGCCGCGGGCCGCATTGGCGAGCGGGCCAGACGGCCTGGACGCGACCCGCGCGATCCTGGCGGGCGCCGCCCGGTGCCTCGCACCCGGGGGCGTGCTCGCCCTCGAGATCGACGAGCGGCGGGCGGAGGCCGTACGGGAACTGGCGGGAGCCGCGGGCTGGCGGCGCGTCGCCCTTCACGATGACCTGTTCGGACGGCCGCGGTACGCCGTGGCGTCCATGGAGACGCACCCGTGATCGACGACAAGGCGATCGAGCTGGGCCGGTTGCTCGGCCAGACGGACGAGTACAAGGCACTGCGGCGCGCGGGGGACCGGCTGCGCGAGGACACCGAGGCCCAGCGTCAGCTGGCCGAGGTCGAACGGCTCGCCGTCGAGCTGGATCGGGCTGCCCGCTCGGGCCGCCAGCCGGCACGGGAGGAGATCGAGCAGTACGAGCAGGCGGCGGCGAGCATTCAGGGCCATCCGGTGTATCAGTCGGTAGTGGCCGCCCAGGCCAACTTCGAGAAACTGATGGCCCGTGTGAACGAGCGGATCTACGAGGGCATCCAGAAGGGTGCCGCGAGTCCGATCATCACGCTGAGCTGACGCGGTGCCCGGCATCTTCATCGTCGTGGAAGGGCCCGACGGGGCGGGGAAGAGTACGCTTGCGCGCTGGCTGGCCGCCCGGCTCCTCGCCGAGGGGCGTACGGTGGTCGCGGTGCGGGAGCCCGGGGGCACGCCGGTCGCCGAGGCGGCGCGCAAGATCGCGCTCAAGTCGCGCCACGAGCTGGGACCGGCCGCCGAGCTGTTCCTGATCCTGGCGGCGCGGGCCGACCTGGTGGCCCGGGTGATCCGGCCGGCACTGGACGCGGGGGACATCGTCCTGGCGGATCGCTTCGGCCTGTCGACGCTGTGCTATCAGGTAGCGGGCCGGGGGTTGCCGCAGGCCGAGGTCGCGGCCGCCCTGCGCCTGGCCACGGAGGGGGTCGAACCCGACCTGACCCTGGTGCTGGACGTGCCCGTCGCGGTGGGCCGCGAGCGGCAGCGGCGGGCGGGCAAGATCCAGGACCGGTTCGAGAGCGCTGACGACGCGTTTCACGAACGGGTGCGGACCGCGTATGTTGCAGCACGGGGCGCGGGCGTGGTGCACATCGACGCCGCGCAGCCCAGGGCGGCGGTACAGGAAGCCGCGTGGCGGGAGCTCGCGGCGGTTACGGCTCTCTCATCGAGGGGCATCGCATGACTCGCAAGCGGATCCTGGTGGTGGCCGGGCTGGCGGCGGTCGCGCTGGCGTCGGGGGGCTGGTTGCTGCAGCGCGGCGAGCCGGCCGCCGGTTCCGTGTACCAGCAGGCCCGCCTGTTCGACGAGGTCCTGGCGCACGTCGCGGACTACTACGTGGACTCGCTCGACGAGCGTCAGCTCTACCAGATGGCGATCGACGGGCTGCTGGGCCAGCTGCAGGACCCGTACTCCGAGTTCCTCAAGCCCGACGACTTCCGCTCGCTTTCCGAGCAGACCACGGGCAACTACGGCGGGCTGGGTATCCAGATCGACGTGCGGGACGGCTGGATCACCGTGGTCGCTCCGCTGCCGGACACGCCCGCCGAGCGGGCGGGCGTGCAGACCGGGGACCAGATCGTGGAGATCGACGGCCGGTCGACGCAAGGCTACAAGAGCGACCAGGCGGTGCGGGAGCTGCGGGGCTCGCCGGGCACCGATGTCGCCCTCACGGTCCGCCGGGTGGGCGTGGAAGAGCCGCTCCAGTTCACGCTGACGCGTGCCACGATCCATGTGCGTTCGGTGCAGGTGGCGATGATGCTGGATGGCGGCGTGGGCTACGTGTCCCTCAGCCCGGTCGCGAGCTCGTCGGCGCAGGAAGTGTCGGAAGCGATCGTCCGGATGCAGGGCCAGGGGTTGAAGGCGCTGATCTTCGATCTGCGCGGCAACCCGGGCGGCCTGCTCGATCAGGGCGTCGCCGTGTCGGACCTGTTCCTCGAGCGCGGCGCGGAGATCGTGGCGACACGCGGGCGTGCCCCGGGGGCCAACGAGTCCCACTTCGACAAGCAACCCCAGCGCTGGGCCAACCTGCCGATCGTGGTGCTGGTGAACGCGGGGTCGGCGAGCGCCGCGGAGATCATCGCGGGCGCGTTGCAGGACCACGATCGCGCGCTGGTGGTCGGCACTCCGACCTTCGGGAAGGGTCTGGTGCAGTCGTTCTGGCGCCTGACCCCGGAGACGGGCCTCAAGCTGACCACGGCGCGGTGGTTCACGCCGAGCGGACGCACCATCCAGCGTCGCTTCGAGAGCGAGGACGAGCACGATGCGCAGGTGATCGCGGCGGCGCGGGGGCAGGACACCACCGCCGTCGACTCGACCGAGACCTTCCGCACCACGGCCGGGCGGACGGTCTACGGCGGCGGCGGCATCCGGCCGGACCTGCTGGTCGTCGCCGACACGCTGACCGCGGGCGAGCGGGCGTTCGTGCGGGGACTCGGCGGCAAGATCCCGGTGTACCGCGACGTGATCTCGACCTATGCCCTCGAGCTCAAGGCGCGGGGCGGGCTCACCGATCCGTCCTTCGCCGTCGGCACGCCGATGGTGGACGAGGTGCTGCGCCGCCTGGCTGCCAAGGACGTCGCGATCGACCCCGAGGCGGTGGCCGGAGCGCGGACCCTCATCGCCCAGGACCTGGGCTACGAGGCCTCGCGCTACGTCTTCGGCCGCGACGCGGAGTTCCGCCGCCGCATGGGCGACGACCGGCAGATCCAGGAGGCGTTGCGCATCGCGCGCCGGGCCCGCACGCCGCAGGAGCTGTTCACGCTGGCCGGCGGCGGCTCGACGCTGCGCAACTGACGGGGGCGGTGACGGAGCCGGCGCGGGCCACCGTCGGCGTCATCGGACCGGGGCGGGCGGGCGCGGGGCTGGCGCTCGCGCTCACCCGCGCGGGTCACCGGGTCCTGCTCCACGGGCGCCGGGTCCGGCCGGTGCCCGCCCCGCTCACGCTCACCGTCGCCGCCGACGGCACGCCGCCGCCGTGGATCGGGCAGGCCACCGTCGTCCTGCTCGCCGTGAAGGATGACGCGATCCGGCCGCTCGCGCAGTCACTCGCGGCGTCAGGCCTGATCGGCGAGTCCCACACCATCCTCCATCTGTCCGGCGTCCTGGGCCAGGACGTGCTGGCGCCCCTGGTATCGACCGGCGCGGCGCTCGGCTCCATGCACCCCCTGCAGACGATCGCGGACGCCGAGCAGGCCCCGGGGCGCCTGCCGGGCGCGTGGGCGGCGGTCGAAGGCATGCCGCGGGCGATGGAAGCCGCCGAGGCCATCGCGCGGGCGGTCGGCCTCCGCCCCTTCCGGGTTTCGCCCCGGTTCAAGGCGGTGTACCACGCCGGGGCGGTGTTCGCGTCGAACTACTTCGTCGTGGTGGAGGCAGTGGCGCAGCGCCTGCTGCGCCACGCCGGCCTCGCGGATGGCGAGGCCTGGGAGGCGCTACGGCCGCTGGTGCGAGGCACGCTCGAGAACATGGAGCGAGGCGGCCCGGCGGGGGCCCTCACGGGGCCCGTGGCACGCGGGGACGTGGCCACGATCGCGCGCCATCTCGAGGCGCTGACGGCGGACGACGCCATCCTCTATCGGGCGTTGGGGCGCGCCGCGCTCGAGCTGGCGCAGAAGCGGGGGATGGACGACGCGACAGCCGAGCGGGTGGCCGCGGCCCTGGCTACTGATCGACCACTCGGGCTCCCGCCGGAGGCGTGAACCGCAGCTCGCGCGCCGCGATGGCGGTGTTGGACTCGAGCCCGTGCAGCGCCACCACACGGCGCTGTCCCGAGGCTTCCACGATCTCGACGCGCCGCACCACCCCGTCCGCCCGACCCACCCAGATCGCGGCCTCGCGATAGCCCGCCGCCGCGTCGAGCGGCGTGAGGGCGACGACGTCCGCCGGGCCGCCGGCGGACGAATCCGCCTTCACCCACCGTGCCCGGTAGCGCTCCCGCGGCCGGTCCACGAACTGACCGATCAGGTTGGGCGTGACCCCGCCCGTGGCGGGGATGCGCGTGCGGATCACCTGGTTCGGCGTCGTGCTCGGCGTGTAGAGCCAGAGATAGCGGCCGTCCGCCACGAGGCGGTCGCCCTGCGGATCGGTGAACCGCATGGCGAAGCGGCCGGGGCGCTCGAGGAACAGGCGCCCCCGGGTGGTGTCGGGCGCGCCGATCAGCGGGTTGTCCACGACCTGCATGAAGTCCGCGGTGAGCGTCGTGATCGCGGCGTAGGTGGCGCTGGCGCGGTCGAGCACGGGCCAGGGGTCCTGGGTGGCCGGGGCGGTGGGGAGGAGGGCGACCAGGACTGCGAAATGCGGAATGCGGAATGTGGAATGGGAGGTCCGGTCATGCGACGTGCGCTGAGCGTCTGCTCGGACGCGGGCACTTATATTCCGCACTCGCCATTCCACATTCCCCATTGTCATCCCGCCCCCACCGGCGCGGCCTCGGCCACCCGGCGCCCGATCACGTCGGCGATCACCCGGATCTCGCGCATCAGCTGCGCGAACTGCGCGGGGTAGAGCGTCTGTGCCCCGTCCGACAGCGCCGCGTCGGGACTGGGGTGCACTTCGATCATGATGCCGTCCGCCCCGGCGGCCACGGCCGCCCGGGCCATCGGGATCACATGGTCGCGGTGCCCCGTGCCGTGCGACGGGTCCGCGATGATGGGCAGGTGCGACAGCTTCTGCACCACCGGGATCGCGGAGACGTCGAAGAGGTTGCGGGTCGCCGTGTCGAAGCTCCGCACGCCGCGCTCGCACAGGATCACGTCGCGGTTCCCCTCGGCGAGCAGGTACTCGGCCGAGAGCAGCAGCTCGGTGATGGTCGCCGCCAGGCCCCGCTTGAGCAGCACGGGCTTCCCCGCGCGACCGGCCGCCTTGAGCAGCGAGAAGTTCTGCATGTTGCGCGCGCCGATCTGGATGATGTCCGCTACGTCTGCTACCCAGCGTACCGCCTCGGGGTCCATCGCCTCGGTGCATACCAGCAGGCCCGTCTCTTCCCGGGCCTTCGCGAGCAGCGCGAGGCCGGGGCGACCCAGGCCCTGGAACGAGTAGGGCGAGCTGCGCGGCTTGAACGCGCCGCCGCGCAGGATTACCGCGCCCGCGTCCTTCACGTGGCGCGCCGTCTCGATGATCTGTTTCTCGTTCTCCACCGAGCAGGGCCCGGCGATGGCCACGATCTCCGTACCCCCGATCGCCACCCCGCCGGGCAGCCGGACCACGGTGGACTCCTCCTGCCACTCGCGACTCACCTGCTTGTAGGGCTTGGAGACGTGGATCACGTCCTGCACGCCCGGCAGGGCGCCGAGCCGCGAGGCGTCCACGCGGCCGTCGTTCCCCACCAGTCCCACCGCCGTGCGCTGCTTGCCCGGCATGGGGCGGGCGTGGTAGCCCAGCTCTTCGATCACGGCCACGACGCGCTGGACCTGCTCCGGCGTCGCGCCGTGCTGCATCACGATCAGCACCCGGCCGCTCCTCCGATGTCGAACCGATCGCCGTCACGGGCTGCCGTGACGGGACCGGGGTACCGCGTCCCGGCCGCTCGGGCCGGGTCAGTATTCTCGACAGGGGGATAGAAGTGCGTCAAGACGAGCCGTTTGGCCCCGGCCGCACGGGCCAGTTCGCCCGCGCGCTCGGGGGTGAGGTGCAGATCGAGGGCCATGGACTCCGGGAGCGAGCACTCGGCCAGGAGCAGGTCGCAGCCGGCCGCCCACGCGGCGAGCTCGGGCGACGGCCCGGTGTCGCCCGTGTAGACCAGGCGTCCCTCCGGCGCGGTGAGACCGATCGCGACGCTCTCGGGCGTATGCGGGACGCGGCACGTCTCGAGCGTCACGGCGTCGTCGAGCGCGATGCCGGCCCGCTGGGGCACCTCCCGGATGGCGAGCGGGAACCCGGGTTCGAGCAGCCAGGGCCCGAACCCCTCGGCGAGCGCCCGCATCAGCCGGCCGACCCCCGGCGGCCCGAGCACCGCGAGCGGGGCGCGGCGGGCCGGCACGGCGGTGTACTTGAGCGCGTACACGAGCATCGGCACCTCGGCATAATGGTCGGGGTGGAAGTGCGACAGGACCACGTGGGTCACCTGCGGCCACGGCAGGGCCGCGCGGGCGAGCCGGTGCAGCGATCCCGGTCCGCAGTCGAGCAGGACACGGAGGTCGCCGCGCCGCACCCAATGACAGGCGGCGGTACGCTCGGCCGAGGGGGCCACGGTGCCCGTCCCAACGGTCACGAGCTCCACGGCTACCGGTCCGTCCCGGCGAAGACGGCGCGCTTGAACTGCACGGCCCCGCCGGCCTTGAGCCGGACCAGATACACGCCTGCGGGAACGGGAGCGCCGTCCGCGGCGGTCCCGTCCCAGGTGAACAGCGGGTCGCACGTGGGCCCGCCCGCCGCCCCACGGCCGTGGCGTCCGGCCGGGAGGGACGCGCTGACGCCGGGACCCGGCACGAGCGTGCGCACCAGCCGGCCGCGCAGATCGAGGATCTGGAGCTCGACGGCGCTGGGCGCGGAGAGGTCGAACCACACGCAGGTGGCCGTGGCCCCGAACGGGTTGGGGAAGTTCTGGTGCAGCAGGGTCGCCTGCGGCAGGCTCGGGTCGAGCACGAGGAACGTGCCGGCGCTCTCGGTGCGGCTCGTGTCGGCCCCCGCGTGCGCGAGCACCGCCCAGCGGTAGGAGACGCTGCGCTCGAGCGGGCGCGGGACGACGAGCGCGGTGTCGGTGACGCCGAAGATGCCCTGCGCGGGCCCCGGCGGTGCCACCGGCTGGACGAACACGTCGTAGGTGAACGGTCCGGGCGGCGCCGCGATCGCGGGCGACGTCCACCGCAGCACCGGCTGCGAGTCGGGTGTCGTGACTCCCCCGGGCGCGCTCAGTGAGCGCAGCGTCGCCCACGGCGGGACCGCGACGGGACCGACGGCGCCCGTCGTGGCGCTGTCGCCGGTCGCCGCCACCGCGTCCACGCGCCACCATACCGGCCCGGGGGCCAGGGCGCGCGCCGGATCGAACACGTCGGTCACGAGCACGGTGTCGACGAGCGGCGCGGCGAGCAGCGAATCGCGCGCGATGCGCAGGCGGAAGTCCACGGGGGCCGCGAACGGGGGCGTGGCGCCCACCGTCCAGCTGAACCGCGGCGTCACGGTGGCGACCGGCCCGGCGAGCGGGTCCAGCGGTGTCACGGCGAGGGGAAAGACGGCGCTGGCCGTCGCGTCGGGACGCCCGGCGCCGAAGATCGAGTCCGGCGCGGTCCGGTGGCTCGCGTGGGCCCGCAGGGCGGCCGCGAGCGCGCCGGCGTCGAGCGTGGGGTGCGCCTCGCGCACCAGCGCCGCCACGCCGGTCACGAGCGGGGTCGCGAAGGAGGTGCCGTCCACGCGGCGCACGGCGCCGCCGCCGACGAGCGCGCACACCGCCGCGCCGGGGGCGGTGAGGTCGGGCTTGAGGCGCCCGTCCGCCGTGGGGCCGCGGGAGGAGAACGGCGCGATGGCACCGAGCGAATCCTCGGCGCCGATGGCCAGTCCGGAGTCCGCGTCAGCGGGCGTGACGAGCGTGCGGAACCCGGGGCCCGCGTTGCCGGCGGCGCTGAGCACCAGCAGGCCGCGCGACGCGGCCTGGTCCACCGCCACGGTGGTCACGGCGACGTCCCCGTTGAGCTCGGATGGCAGGTAGTCGAATCCGTTATCGAACTGCAGGTAGCCGAGGCTGGCGGACGCGAGGTCGGCCCCGAGCGAATCCGCCCACTCGAGCGCCGCGACGAAGTGGTCCTCCTCGATGCGCGTCTCGGAGCGGACGTCCTCGGTCCGGGCCAGCAGGTACTGTGCCCCGGGCGTGATGCCGCGGAGGCGGCCGGGCACGTCGGCGGCGAGGAGCGACCACACCGCCGTGCCGTGCGCGTGGGCGCCGAGCGCGTCGCCCGCCTGGTCGCGTACCGTGTCGTCCGCGGACACGAAATCCCGCTGGCCGAGCACGGTGACCCCGGCGAACGCGGGGTCGGCGGTGTCGAACCCGGTGTCGAGCAGGGCGACGCGCACGCCCGCGCCGGTGAGGCCCCGGTCGGTGAGCCCGCGGAGGTTGAGCTGACGGATCGGCATCTCGGAGGCCCCGAACACCGGGTCGCCGCCGGCGGGGCAGGTGTCCACCGCGGCGGCGCGCAGCTGCCAGACCGGCAGCGTGTCGCCGCGCGGCCCGGAGCGGACCCAGCGGGCGACGGGCTGGATGCGGCGCAGCGCGCGGTCCCGGGCGAGGGCGCGCAGGGCCGCGGCGGGCGCCGCGACCGACACCGCGTGCAGCCAGCGGCTCCGCGCGCGCACCCGCGCGCCGGCCGCCGCCGCGCGGGACGCGACGCTGTCCAGCGGCACCCGCTCGCGCGCGAACAGCCAGACCGTGAAGGTGGTGTCGCGCGACCAGGCCGCCGCGAGGGGGGGCGAGACGGCGGGCTGCTGCGCGCCGGCTGCGACGGGAAGGGCGGCGCCGAGCAGCGCTGCGGCCAGCGCGGCGCGGCGGGCTCGCCTCACACCGTTTCCATCTGGCCCAGCCGCACCCCGACGATCGTGGAGACCCCGGGCTCCTGCATCGTGACCCCGTACACGGCGTCGGCGGCCTGCATGGTCCGCGGGTTGTGCGTGATCACGATGAACTGCGTCTGGTCCTTGAACTCCTGCAGCAGCCGCACGTAGCGGCCGACGTTGGCGTCGTCCAGCGGGGCGTCCACCTCGTCGAGCAGGCAGAAGGGGCTCGGCTTGGTGAGGAAGATCGCGAACAGGAGCGAGACGGCGACGAGGGTCCGTTCGCCCGACGACAGCAGGTGGATGCGCTGTGTCCGCTTGCCGCGGGGCGCGGCGTGGATCTCGATCTCGCTCTCGAGCGGCTCGTCCTCGTTGGCGAGGCGCACGTCGCACTCGCCGCCACCGAACAGCGTCTGGAAGACGGTCCGGAAGTTCTCCCGTACCCGCACGAACGACTCGAGGAACAGCGTCTTGGCCGACTGGTCGATCTCGCGGACGGCCTGTTGCAGGGAGCTGCGCGCCGCGACGAGGTCGTCCCGCTGGGTCTGGAGGAATTCGAGACGCTTGGTCTCCTCCGCGTGTTCTTCCACGGCGAGGGCGTTCACCGGGCCCATCTGGTCGATCGCCTCGCGGAGCCGGTCGTTCTCCTGGCGCAGCCAGGCCACGTCGCCCTGGATGTCGGGTGCCTCGGCGAGCAGCCGGTCGAGGGGCTTGCGCCATTCGGCCTCCACCCGCTCGACGAGCGCGCGCCGCCGCTCCTCGAGCTGCGTCCGCTCGAGGGCCAGACGGTGCTCGTCCTCGCCCAGCGCCTCGAGCGCGCGGCGCGCTTCGCCCATCGTGCCCTCCGACTGCGCGAGGTCGGCCTCGGCGATGTGTACCTGCCGCTCGCCGTCCCGGGCGGCCTCGTCGAGCGCCGCCAGTGCGAGGCGGCGGTCCTTGAGGGTATCGTCCCACTGTCCCTGCTGGGCCAGGACGGCGGCGGTCTCCTGCTCGAGCCGGGTGATCTCCTCGGCCAGTCCGCCGGCGTGGCGGCGGGCCTCCGCCGCCTCGGCGGCGGTGCGCTCGGCGCGATCCCGGGCCGCGACCAGGCGGGCGTCCACCTGCGCGGCTTCCACCTGCCAGTGCACCCGCTGCTCGCGGGCGGCCTCCTGCTGGGCCTCGCTCTCGGCGAGCCGGGCGCGCGCCGCGCCGAGCCGTTCGTCGAGGTGCACCCGCTCCACCTCGCGCGTCTGCAGGTCGGCGGCGATCTCGCCCAGCCGCGCATCGACCTCGGCGAGGCGCCGGGTGAGCCGCTCGAGCTGGGCCGCCATCTCGGCGGCGTCGCGGCGGGCGTGCGCCGCGGTGCGATCGGCCTCGCCCCGCTCCGCGGACGCCTCGAGCTCCGCGTGCCGGGCGCGCTCGGCGGCCTCACCCGCCGCGGCGAACGCCGCCTCGGTCGCGGCCGTCTCGCCCGCGGCGGCGTCCAGGGCCGCCACCGCGTGGTCGCTCGCGGTGCTCGCCTCCGCCGTGTCCTGGGCCAGCGCGTCGAGCTCGGCGCGGCGCTGGAGCGGCCCGCTCGCGCTGGCCACGTCGAGCAGCACGGCGCCGTTGGCCCGCCGCACCGCGCGACCGCCGTCGAGCACCTCGTGTCCGGTGAGCAGGGCCCGCACCCACGCGGCCGCCGGACCGTCCACCCGCAGCGCGTCGGCGAGCGGGTGGCCGTCGGCGCCGAGGCGCGGGCCGGGGAAGGCGGGGAGGAGGACGAGCGGGCCGGGCTCCGCCGCCGCGTGCCAGGCGCGGATCGCCGGCACGGCCGACTCGTCGCGTACGAGCACCGCGTGCAGCCACTCGCCGAGCAGGCGCTCGGCGAGCTCGGCATCGCGGCGGCTGGTACGCACGAAGTCCGACAGCGGCCCCAGCACCGTATCGCCGAACCGGTCACGCTCACGCAGCAGCGCCTGGGCCGCGGGTGCGAGCCCCACGTGCTCGCGATCCAGCTCGGCCAGGGCATCGCGTCGCGCCACCAGCTGCGCGAGCGCCTCCTCGGCCCGCCGTCGGGTGCTGCGCGCGTGCGCCTCCGCCTCCCGCACCGTCGCGAGCCGCCGGCGCGCGGCCTCGAGCGCATCCGCCGCGCCCTGCGCCGCCCGTTGGGCGGCCGCGAGCCGCTGCGCGCGGTCCTCCGCCTCGGTCGCCGCCGCGCGCGCCGTCGCGTCGCGGCGCGCCCGTTCGCCCGTCGCCTGCGTCGCCTGGTCCCGCACCTCGTCGCGCTCCCGCTCGAGCGCTCCACGCTCGGCCTCGAGCGACCGCTGGGCCTCGGCGTGCCGCTGGATCGCCTCCTCCGCCTCGCGGACCACCGCCCGCTCGGCGGTGAGGCGGTCGCGCACCTCCTGCTCCGTCCCCGCCCGCCGGCCCAGCTCGCCCTGCACGGTCGCGAGCTCCGCGGCCGCGGCCGTCTGCTCCGCCGCCGCGGCCGCGTGCTCGCGGTCCGATGCCTGCGCGCGCTGCTCCGCCGCCGCCCGCTCGTCCGCCGCCTGGGCCCGGCGCCGCGCCGCGTTGGTCACCCGCTCGGCCGCGAGGGCCAGGTCGCCCTCGAGACGACCGATCTCGAGGCGCGCTCCCGCCACCTGCCGCTCCACCTCGGTGCGCCGCGCTTCCGCGCCGTGCCGGCCCCGCACCGCCGCCTCCCGTGCCCGCTCCGCGTCCGCCAGGCGGGCCCGCGCCGCCGGCAGGGCGTCGGCCACCTCGCGCGCCCGCGTTCCGATGGCGCCCAGAGCCAGGTCGAAATCCTCGAGCTCGCGACGCACCAGCGTGAGCGCGATCCCGAAGCGCTCCTCGACCATCTTGCCGTACCGCTCGGCCTTGCCACGCTGGCGCGCCAGGCTGCGCACCTGCGTCTGTACCTCGGCGATCAGGTCCTCCAGCCGCGCCAAGTCGACGCCCGTCTCCTCGAGACGTCGCTCCGTGCTGCGTTTGCGGTCCCGGTACAGCCCGATGCCCGCCGCCTCCTCGAAGAGGGAACGCCGCTCCTCGGCTTTCTCGGAGAGGAGCGCGTCGATCATCCTCGCTTCCATCACGACGGCCGCGTCGGCCCCCAGCCCGGTGCCGCGCAGCAGGTCCTGGATGTCGCGCAGCCGCACCGGGGACCGATTGAGCAGGTACTCGCTCTGGCCCGAGCGCGACAGCCGCCGCGTCACCACGACTTCCTGGTACGCGATCGGCAGGCTCCCGTCGGCGTTGTCGAACACCAGCGACACCTCGGCGACGTTCACCGGCCGCCGGCCGGTCGAGCCCTGGAAGATCACGTCCTCCATCTTGCCGCCGCGGAGCAGCCGCGGCGACTGCTCGCCCAGTACCCACCGGACCGCGTCGGAGATGTTCGACTTGCCGCATCCGTTCGGCCCGACGATCGCCGTCACGCCCAGCTCGAACGGCAGGTCCATCGTGCCGGCGAACGACTTGAAGCCGGACAACTCGAGGCGGATCAGCCTCATGGCGTGCGCTCCACTCGGGGGACGAGGTCGGCCGGTATGCCGGCGCGGGACAGCTGCTGCATGGCCGGGGCGGCCTGCTCGGCGCTCTCGAAGGCCCCGATCACGAGGCCCCGGCCTCCCGCCATGGCCGGGATGCCGCGGCGGCGGAGCGCGGCGGCGTCCTCCGACCCGCCGAGCGCCAGGACCAGCGGCGCGCGCACCACCTCGCCTTCGCCGCGCCGGGCCAGGCCGCGCATCCACAGGGAGTCGCGGCCGGCGGCGGCCGAGGCGCGGTCGGTCCAACCGCCCGCGAACACGCGGTACCACACCACGCGGGATCCCCCGGGCGTCACCGGGGCCACGAGCGCCGGCGTCCCGGCGGCGGCCAGCTCGTCGGCGTGGGACAGCGCGTTGACCACGTTGGCGTACGCGGCGAGCTGCACCGTGAAGGCGAGCGTGTCCACCGGCCCGGACGGCGCCACGCGCTCGTCCGGACCCGGGTCTGCCGGGGGAGCCGGGGTCGCGAGGGGCTCACCGGTCGCCGCCTCCCCGACGGCCGGCGGCGTGGCGGGAGCTGCCGCGCCGCGACTCCGCCACATCAGCCACCCGCCGGTCGCCGCCGCGAGCACGACGACGGCGCCGACAGCGAGGGCGATCCACCGCCCGGCGGACGGGCGCGGTGCCTCGCGGGGGAACTCGCCCGGGATGCGCTCCTCGAGGGGGACCGGCATCGGTGGCGGGGTCCAGCGGTCCCGCACCACGCCGAGCAGCATGGCGCCGTCCACCTGCGCCGCCTGCACGTCGCGGGCGAGCGGCGAAGTCAGGTCGAACCCCCCGGGGGCGAGCACGATCACCGCGTCGGGGATCACCGACAGACTGGCGAGCGCCCCGGCGGAGAGGTAGACCAGGAGCAACGCCCCCTCCGCCTTGAACCCGGCGTGCAGCTTCTTCCAGCGCGGGTGCGCGAGCACGAACTCGGGCGCCTCGCTGCGGCTTCCGGTCGGGATGAAGAAGACGCCCCCGACGTCCTGCGCGGCGGTGGTGAGCTCCGCGTTCCGCTCGAATACGTCCACGATCCCCGGCGCGTCGGGGGCGACGCCGGCGCGGTGCGAGAGCTGTGGCTCGGTCATCCACAGGTCCACGAGGGCCACGCGCCGCCCGCCGAGCAGCGCCGCGCGCGCCACCGCCCACGCCGCATCGGCCGCCCATCGGTCGTCTCCGGTGCCGGCGACGAGGGCCACGAGCGCGTGGCCCTGGACGAGGGACGGGATCAGGCCGTCGAGCCGCGACCGGGGCAGGGGCCGCAGCGTCACGGGCCACCGCCCGCCTGGAAGATCCAGAAGGGGCGCCCCAGCTTCCGGCCGATCGCCTCGGCCTCGGTGCGCGTGGGGTAGGGGCCCAGCACCACGCGGTACCCGTCCTCGAGCGACCGGGGCGTGAGCACCCGCGCCGGCAGCCCCGCGCGGGCCAGCTGCTGCGCGTTCTCGGTAGACCACGCGCGGTTCTGCGACACGGACACCTGGACGTACACCGGGCCCTCGCCGCTCGCCTCGGCGGCGGCGGCGGCCGTACCGGCCGTGGGGACGGGCATGCCTCGGGGGCGCCACGACGACACCAGCCAGAGGTCGGCGGCCCCGCCCTGCACCCGCGCCCGCTCGGCGAGCGAGTCGGGATCGATGGCGACGGCGTCGTCCGCCTGGCGCACCAGCAGCGTGCCGTCCGGGGCGATCGCGGGGAGATCGGCGTCCCACGGGGTCGCCACGAGGCCCCGCAGGGTACGGCTCGGGAGGTGCACGAGCCACACGGAATCCGCGGACGGCGGGCCCGCCAGCAGCCAGCGGCCCAGCGGGTCGGGACGCAGCAGCGCGGCCGGCGCGGGGAGGGTCACCCGCTCGAGCTCGTCGTGGGTGAACCGGTCGAGGACGGCCAGCCCGGGCGCGGTGCGGCGCGCGACGTACAGCCGGTGCCCGGCGGGCGAGAACGCCACGGCGCGCGGGTGGTCGCGCAGTCGCACGAACGCCGGGGCCCGGCGCGCCAGCGGATCGAGCAGGGTGACGCCGGAATCCACGGCCACCGCCACCACGTCGCCCCACAGTGTGGCGGTCACGTCGCTGGCGAGCGGCAGCGGGCTGGCCACCGGGGGCTGATCGGCGCTGGCCGCCACCAGGCGGCCGTCCCCGCCGCGTGCGACCACCAGGAGCCGCTGGTCGGCCGCGCCGAACAGCTCGCGCGGCGCCACGGGCAGGGAATCGGGCCACACGCGCCGCACCCGGCGCTTGAGCGTGGTCACCCGGTGCGCCCGGTCGATGGCGTACAGCGTGCCGTCCGGTCCGAGGACGGCGGCGGCGACCTGGGTGGCGACCGTATCGACCCGGCCGCCGAGCAGATCGACCGCGAGCAGCTCGTCACGCAGGGTCAGCGCGAACAGCTGGTCGGTCTCCTGGTCGAGGCCGAGGAGGCGGTCGATGCGGGGCAGGCGGCCCGCGCTGGTCTGCACCGGGGCGAGGTCCGGAAGACGGTAGACCTGCCACGGACCGCCCGTCTGGCGCACCCGGATGGCGGTGGCGGCGGGGGGGCTCGCATTGACCGGCTGGGACGACGCGCCATCCGGTCTGCGGGGTCCGCCGCATCCCAGGGTGAACAGCGTGAACAGGAAGCAGGACAGTGAGTTACGCAATAGGCCTCGCCGCCGTCCAAGATAGACGGGCGGCGAGGCCCAGGCAACCGTTTTGCGCGATGCGGTCAGTAGGTCGGACCGAAACTCACGGTCCAGTACGCCTTGTCGTACAGCCGGTCGAGCGGCTTGGTGTAGTCGATGCGCAGGATCATGAAGCCGAGCGCGTTCACCCGGAACGAGCCGCCCCACGACCGCAGCGGCGTGCGCACGTACAGCGCGTTGTCGGTGGGTGAGCGGGTGAACTTCACCGTCTGCCCCTCGTTCCAGGCGAGGCCGACGTCGTAGAACAGGGCGGCCTCGATCGGCGGCAGGGCGACGGGCAGGAAGCCCAGCGCGAGCCACTGGAAGAGGGGGAAGCGGAGCTCCGCGTTCGCGACGGCGACCTTGGACCCGGTGAGCGCCGACAGCGTGTTGCACCCGCCCTGCGAGACGAGGCACTCGTGGTCGACGATGGAGCCGTACGTGTAGCCGCGGATCAGTTCGGTCGTCCCCATGAACACGGGGAAGCGGTCGGCGTCACGCCCGAAGCGGCTGAACAGCATGCCCCGCAATGCCACCGTGAACGGCCGCACGTACCAGTATTCGCGCACGTCGGCGAGGGCGGCGATGAAGTTCCAGTCGCCCACCGACGGGGACAGCTGGAAGCGGTAGCGGCGCCCCGCGAACGGTCCCACGTAGCCGAACAGGGTCTTGTCGTGCACCAGCGCGACGGAGGGTTGCACGAAGTAGGTGGAGCCCAGTCCCACCGTGCGCGTGTCGGTGGACCCCAGGTAGAACCCCGAGAAGTCGTAGTAGTTGTCCTGCAGCAGCAGGTCTTCCTGGATGCCCACCAGGCGGAACCCGAACTCGGCGCGCGAGAAACGGCTGAACGGATACGCCGTCTCGACGAACGCTTCGCGGATCACGTTGCGCTGCAGGGTGACGGTCTCGCGCAGCGCGGAGTCCGGCCCGCCGCCCGGCAGCGGCGCGGGCGTCGGCGGGGTGTACGGGCCGTAGAAGTAATACGGCGCCTGCTGGAACCCCGTCGCCCAGTTGAGGCGGCGGCTCTGGTTCACGTAGGCGGCGAGGATCTGCGCCTCCTGCGGCCGTCCGTTGATCGCCCCGGCGAAGATCAGCGACTTGTTCCCCAGGATGTCGGACAGGGAGAACGCCGCGCCGCCGTAGAACCCGCGACCGAAGTTCGAGTACGAATAGCCGATCGTCGGCTGGGCCACGTAGTCGGGCGTGAACCGGGTGTGGTACTCCCGGAACCCGAACTCCAGCGTGTCCGGCAGCGCCAGCTCGGCCGAATCCAGCAGCGCGCGCACCGACACCGGCCCCGGCGCCCCGGCGGTGTCACCGACCTGAGGGACCGCCGATGCCCGGAAGCCGCCGGGCGTGCGGTAGATCGAGGCGCCGGCGGGCGGCGTGGGGAGGACGGGCGTGGCGACGGCCGGCTGCCCCGGCACGGGGCCGGCTCGCGCGGCCGCCGCGCTGTCCGCCGCCGGTTGCCCGGCCGCCCCGGCCGGGGCCGTCGCGACCTGCGTGGCGGCGCGCGGGCGCGCGAGCAGCGCGAAGGTCTGCGGGCCCGGCGGGGCGCGGTACGGAGCCTTCTTCAACTGCCGCGGGTTGTCCACGACGTACACGTCGTACTGGCCATCCTGGTAATACAGGATGGCGATCCGGTCGGCCTGCGTCGCCCACGAGATGGCCGGGGACTCGGCCGTGATCCCCGAGATTCCGGTGATCACGTTCGACAGCTGGTAGATCTCGCCGTCGGCGAAGTCGTAGAGGTACACGTTGCTGACGCCGCTGCGGTCCGAGATGAACGCGAGCGTCCGTCCGTCGGGCGCCCATGCCGCGTTGACGTTCTTGCCGTCGTCCATCCGCCCCAGCACCTCGACGGTGCGGGTCTCGAGGTGATAGAGGGCGATGCGGTAATTGCCGAACCGCAGCGTCTGGAAGTCCGTCTCGGGGCCGCGATCGGTCGTGAAGGCGATCGCCCGACCGTCCGGCGACCAGGCCGGCTGGAGATCGGCGTACTTGTCGGAGGTGAGGCGCTCGAACCCGGTGCCGTCGGCGTTGACGACATAGAGGTCGCTCAGGCCGCCGTCGAACCCGGTGAAGGCCAGGCGGCGCCCGTCGGGTGACCACGTCGGGTTGGTGGCCCCGTTGAGCGGGGTGCGGATGCGGCGGACGACGCGCCCCGAACGCACGTCGATGATCACGATGTCGTCGCGCTCCTTGCGCTTGGCGGCGATCGCGAACCAGCGCCCGTCGGGCGAGAACGACCCGGACTGATAGATGAACCGCAGGCTCTCGAAATTGGTCGAATAGCCCGACTTGATCAGCTGCCGCCGCGCCTTGCCGCTCTCCACGTCGCCGAGCCAGAGACTGATGAAGAAGTCGTTGCGCTCGGAGAAGAAGGCGATCTGGCGCCCGTCCGGTGAGAGGGTGGGGGCCAGATGATACGTCCCCCCCGTGCGCCGGCGGTTGAGCGCGATCGTGGCGATGTGCCGGGTGCGCTCGAATTCGCCGATCTCCGGCAGGAAGCGCTCCTGGATCGCCTCCCGCCACTCGTCCGACAGCTGGGAAAGGCTCACGCCGGTGGCGCGGTAGAACGCGCCCTCGATGCCCACGTTCGCCGACATCTGGAGGATCTCGCCCACGATCTCGTCGCCCCACTTCTCGGCGACATAGGACCAGAGCGCGTGTCCGAACCGGTAGGGGAAGTACGTATAGGGATCGAGCGTCATCTGCTCGATGGTCGGCAGCTTGCCCTCGAGCGAGGCGTCGCGCAGCCACATCGCCGTGTGGGTGTTGATCGGCCCGACCGAGAGGAACTCCGCCATGCCTTCCGTGAACCACAGGGGCGGGTTCACCGTGATCAGGGTCTGGACGCCGCCGCCGACGCGACCCCGGCTGTACACGTCGTACTGGAACTGGTGGGCCATCTCGTGCAGCAGGACGTGCTCGAAGTCCGCGTACGATCCCGTGAACGGCATGACCATGCGGTGCTTGAAGAACTCGGTGACGCCGCCCGTGCCCTCGCCCAGCTCGCCCGAGATGGCGTTCGTCTGCTGGAAGTCCGAGTGCGAGGCGTAGAGCAGCACCGGCTTGCGGGCCTGGAACTGGTGGTTGAGCACACGCGACAGCTTCGCGTACCCGCGCTCGGCCATCCGCGCGGCGTCGAGGGCGGCCTCCCGCTCCTCCTCGTAATAGTAAATCTCGAAATGCTCGGTGAGGATGATCTTGAAGTCGAAGGCGCGGTACTGAACCTTGTTCTGCCCGAAGTACTGGGCCGGAAGGGGCGCGGCGACCGCCGCCGCGACCAGCACCAACGCCGTTCCCCACAGGCTGCGCGTCATCCGCATCATCCTTTCGCCGCCCCCTCGCGGGGTGGACCGCCGTCCTCGGCGGGTACGATCACCGGAGCGTCGCTCCAGAGACGCTCGAGCTGGTAGAACGCACGCTGTTCGGGATGGAACAGGTGCGCCACCACGTCCACATAATCGAGCAGCACCCAGCGGCCCTGCGCCAGCCCCTCCACGTGGTGCGGCCGCTCTCCCCCGGTCTCCTGGCCGTCGACCAGCCGGTCGGCCATGCCGCGCACGTGCGCCTCGGAAGTCCCCGAGGCGATCACGAAGAAGTCGGTGGCGGAGCAGAGGCCCCGCACGTCGAGCACGATCGGATCGACCGCCTTGCGGTCCGCCAGCACCCGGGTGATGTGCCACAATACCGGCGGGGGCCCTGCCGGCTCCCGGCGCTGGCCCCGCGACCGTCCACGGCTCGTCATAGTGCCGACGTCACCGGTTTGTTCCGTCCTCCACCTGGTAGAACACCCCCCAGGCGCCGATGCCGGCGTGGGCGGCGATCACCGGCGTGATCGGCGCGATGAGGCAGGTCCTGGGCCGGTAGCTGGCCACCAGCTCCGCCCCGAGCGCGGCGGCGAAGTCGGGGATTCCGGCGTGGACCACGGCCAGACGGAGCTCGCGGGGCCGCGGCGTGAGGGCTCGATCGAGCAGCTCCAGGATGCGGCGGCGGGCCGCCGCCGAGCCCCGGGCCCGCCCCACCGGCTCGAGCTTTCCCTCGCGCGAGACCCCCAGCACCGGCTTCATGTTCAGGGCCCGGCCCAGCCACGCGCGACCGCGGGAGAGCCGGCCCGAGCGCACCAGGCGGTCGAAGTCCTCGATCGTGAGGAACACGCCGGACTGGTCGCGCACGCGCTCGAGCTCTGCCACGATCGCGTGGGGCGTCCACCCCTGGGCGGCGAGCTCCACGCCCCGCATCACCAGCAGGCCCTGCCCCAGGGAGGCACTGCGCCCGTTGACCACCGTCAGCCGGCCGGCGAACTCCCGCGCGGCCTGCTCGGCGCTGGTGAACGTCCCCGACAGCGCCTTGGACAGCACCACCGCGATGACGTGATCGGCGGTGCGAGTGGCGTCCTCGAACACGTCGGTGAAATCCTGCGGGGCCGGCTGCGAGGTCGAAGCGGCGGCATCGGTACGGAGGCGGGAAAAGAAGTCCCCGGCGGTGATCTCGAGTCGGTCCTTGTAGGCTCGCCCATCGAGGATCAGCTGGAGCGGCACCAGTCCGATGCGGTGTTCCGCGATGTAGGCGTCGTCGAGGTCGCACGCCGTATCGGTGACGAACCCGATCGTGCGCCGCGCGGCGAGGGCGGCGTGCTGCGAGCGCATGTCCTCGACCTGGGTGGACTCGAGCGTGCCCCAGCCGCGGGCGACCGCGAAGACCGCGTCGGGCGTATCGGTGTGCACGTGCGCCTTGAGCACCTCACCCGTATGCAGCACCACGATGGAGCCGCCGAACGGGCGCAGCGCCTCGCGCACGGCGGGCACGTCGGGCAGGGCGGCGCCCCGCACCAGCACCTCGGTGCAGTAGCGGAAATCCCGATCGGCCGCCACGGCGGTGGTCGCGGCCGCGTCGGTCGGGATGAGCCGCTCCAGGGCGCCCGCGGCGATGTGGCCCTCCTCGATCATCCGCTTCAGTCCGTCGAGGAACCGCACGAACCCCTTCGCGCCGGCATCCACCACGCCGGCGGCCCGCAGGACGGCCAGCAGCTCCGGCGTGCGCGCCAGGGCATCCTCGGCGCGCCGTACCACGCGCTGCATGAAGACCTTGATGTCGCGCTCGTGGCGGGCGGAGTCCGCCTCCAGGGCGGCCTCGCGCGCCACCGTGAGGATCGTCCCCTCCACCGGCTCGTCGAGCGAGCCTGCGAGGCGTGCGAACCCGCGCTGCATGGCGTCGGCCAGCTCCCGCGCCGAGGCGCGGGCCCGCTCGCCCAGTCCTTCGCGGAACCCGAGCAGGAACTGCGAGAACATCAGCCCCGAGTTCCCGTGCGCGCCGCGCACGCTGGCATGCGCCATCGTCTGGGTCACGCGGGGCAGCGGCGCATCGCCCAGGTCCCGCAGCGCGCTGGCGACGGCCCGGAGGGTGAGACAGAGGTTGGTCCCCGTGTCGCCGTCGGGGACGGGGAAGACGTTGATGCGGTTCAGCTCGTCGCGCGCCGCCGCGACCCAGTCCGCCGCCGCGAGCAGCGAGCGGCGGAAGCGTGGGCCGTCGACATAGCCGATCGCGACCGTCACGGGCTAGGGCGTCATTCCCTGACGACGTGGACCACGATCTCGGGACGGACGTCGGGATGGATCCGGATGCCGACCCGGAAGTCGCCGAGGGAGCGGAGCGGCTCGGGCAGCTCGATCTTCCGCTTGTCGACGTGGAGGCCCTGTTCCTCGAGCCGGCGCTGGATGTCGCTCGCCGTGACCGACCCGTAGAGCCGGTCCTCCTCGCCCACCTTCACCGCGAAGGTGAGCTCGACCGCCGCCAGGCGACCGGCCTCCGACTCGGCGGCCGTGCGCTCGGCGTCGCGCTGCTTCGCCAGTCGCTGCGCCTCGTAGGTGATCTTCTTCTTATTGGCGTCCGTCGCCGGATAGGCGAGGCCCTTCGGCAGGAGGAAGTTCCGGGCGTAGCCGTCCTTGACCTTGACGACCTCACCGGCCTTGCCGAGATGCTGCACGTCTTCCCGCAGGATGATCTCCATACCGTCCTAGGCTCCCGTCGAGCCGGTCCGCGCCGCGAGGCGCCGCCGGTACTCGAACCACGTGTCGGTCACCCCGAGCGTCCACACGCCGGGGACGATGAACACCAGCGGCACGGCCAGCGCGGCGGCCAGCGCCGCCCCCGCGACCAGTGCACCGGTCGAGATGCCCACGGCCGCGGCGAACGACACCACGATGGCCGCGCCCTGCAAAAAGTAGAATGCGCCGAGCAGCACCGCGAGATTCTGCGCCAGCAGGTCCTGCCCCACGAGCCAGCCCCCACCCGCCAGCACCAGGGCCCAGATCCAGACGTCGCCGATGCGGAACTCCCGGAAGGGGCGGAGCGGCTCGCCCAACGGCCGCTCGGCGAGCCGCACGTGCAGCTGCCAGCCCACGGCGAGACCCGCGATGGCCTGGAGGACGAACGTCGCCGGGATGGTGGCGCCGACGATCACCGCGACCTCGCGCATCATGTCCCCGGCCTCCGGGCTGGCCCAGGTCACCAGGCGGGTCGCCGACTGCGCCTGCCGCGTGGCCTCCCAGCGCACCGCCCCGAGCCAGTCGCTGCCCCAGAGCGCCGCCGCCAGCCCGGCGAGGGCGATGGCGGCGAGCGCCGTCGCCCGCGTCGCCTGGCGCCAGAACGGCGCCGGCGCCGCCAGCACCCCGCCCACGAACGCTGCCGCCACGAGCACCGACCACGCCGCGTACGCGGCGCCCAGCGGCGTGCGGGAGGAGGCGACGAGGAGCGCGCCGCTCGCCAGGCCGGCGATCGCCGCGAGCCACGCCGCGCGGCCGCGGCCGGGCCGCGTCGCCGCCACGAGCCCGGCGAACGGGAGGGCCGCCAGCGTCGGCGGCGCCCAGACCACGAACGCGGCGGCGGCCAGCGCGAGCCGCCACCGCCCGGGCGTCGCGGTCATCTCAGCCGACGTAGCCCTTGATGTACGGCAGCAGCGCCAGCTGGCGCGCGCGCTTCACCGCCGTCGCCGCCTGGCGCTGGTGGCGGGCGCACATGCCCGAGAGCCGACTCGGCAGGATCTTGCCGCGATCGGTCAGGAAGCGGCTCAGCGTCCGCTCGTCCTTGTAGTCCAGGACCCGCGCGCCGGACTCGCACACGGGGCAGGTCTTCGCCGGGCGCTTCACTCTTCTTCCTCCAGTTCGATGTCCGCGGCGACCGGGGCCGCCGCCGGGCGGGTCGGCTCTTCGCCGGCCTGCACGACCAGATAGCGCAGCACGCCCTCGTCGAGCTTCACGAGGCGCTCGTACTCGGGCAGTACTTCACGCTCGGCCTCGAACTTGGCCACCACGTAGTAGCCGGTGTCCTTCTTTTTCAGCGTGTAGGCGAGCGTGCGCTTGCCCCAGTGATTCACGTCGCCGACGGTGCCCTTACCGTCGCGCGTGAGCAGGGCGTGGAACTTGGTGAGCTTCTCGGTGACCGCCGGCTCTTCCAGGGCGGAATCGAAGATATAGACGGTCTCGTAGCGACGCGTCATGGCACCTCCCTTCGGACGTTTGCACGACCCGGCCCAGGTGTGGGGCCGGGTAGGGGATATGTGAGGGGGACAGTATAGACGGGGGAGGGGGGACGGGGGAAGGGGGACTGGACGTAATCCCGGCCCTCGGCGCGCGCCAGGCCCTGCTCGCGCGCCCCCTTGTACCCATCGGCCCGGATGAAGTCCGCGACGGCGACGGCCTCGGCCCGGATGAAGCCCCGCCCGCCGCCCTCGCCCTGCGATGCGCCGGCTACGAGCCCAGCGATGTCGACGAACTCGACCACCGCGGGGACGCGCTTCCCGGGCTGGACGATCTCGCACCGCCGGTCGAGCCGCGGGTCGGGCACCTCCACCACGCCGACGTTCGGCTCGACGCGTGTTAGAAGGGGTAGTTCTCCGCCGCCGCCGTCATGGAGGACGTGAGGGCGTTGAACAGCGTGGACTTGCCCACGTTGGGGAGACCGACGATGCCGAGACGGAGCAGGGTCAGACCGTCCAGTCGGGGTCGAGCAGGCTGAGGACGCTGAGCGCGACGACGGCGGCGAGTCCGAGGCCGTACAGCCCCGCCACGAGGTGCGCCGCGCCGCCGCACCCGACGACCGCCGCGATCAGGGCGGCCACGCGCAGCGGGGGCGGCAAGGCGGTGCGCGTCGCGAGGCTCGCCACGAATGCCGCGGTGACGCCCGCGCCGGCCGCCGCGAGCGGGACGGCGGGGGCGAGGGGGCGGCTGTCGGCGCCGACCAGCACCGGATCGACCCAGCCCGATACCTCCCACAGGGCGGCGAGGAACACGGCGACCGCGATGACCCGGGAGACGAAGGCACTGTCCGAGAGTCGCAACAGCAGGGCCGCCAGCGCGCCGCCGAGCACTGCCGCCGCCGCCACGAACACCGGCAACGCCACGGCATCCAGCCGGTTCGCCACCCCGGGCGCGGCGGCGGCCGCGACCACGGCACCCGCGAGGGCGAGGGTGTGTGCGGCGTACCGGCTCGACGCGGCGTCCCCGTCGCGGCGCGCCAGCGCCGCGCCCGCCGCGAGCCCCGCCGCGACGGCTGCGAACACCCGCCAGGCGGCCTCGTCGTAGCCGAACACGAGGAACGCCCGCGCCGTGATGCCGAACGCGAGCAACGCGAGCGCGGCGGTGGCGGACGGGGCCATGGTGCCGGCCGCCACACCGCCCAGCGCACCCACCAGCGCGGCGGCCGCGCCCCGCCAGCCGCCCGCCCAGGCCACCACGAGGGCCGCGACGACGGCGAACGACAGCCGGGCGAGCGCCGCCGGCCATCCGGGGCCGACCGGCCGCCGCCACGCCGCGGCGACCCCGATCACGCCCGCCACCAGGGCGGCGAGCGGAAAGAGCGTCGCCCTCACGGGGTGGGCGCTCCGGCCAGCCAGCCGTCGACCGCTTCGATCAGCCGGGGGAGCAGGGCCTCGAGCTGTTCGGACTCCTCCCGGGTAAACGGGTCGAGCACGAAGTCGGCCCAGCCCGCCGTTCCCGGCGGCAGCGGTCCGACGCCGATGCGCAGGCGGGCGTAAGCCTGCGACTGGAGGGCTCCCTCGATGCTCTTGAGGCCGTTATGCCCGCCGCTCGACCCCTCGCGGCGCAGGCGGAAGGTGCCGAGGGGAATGGCGAAGTCGTCCACCAGCACCAGCAGGTCGCGGGACGGGTCGAAGGCGGGATCGGCCCGCAGGGCCGCGAGCGCGGCGCCGCTGCGGTTCATGTAGGTGGTCGGCTTGAGCAGGCGCACGGCGGTGCCGTACACCTCGCCCTCGGAAAAACGGGCGCGCTCGCCGCGGCGGAAGGGGGGCAACCCCCAGTGCGCGGCGAGCGCGTCGGCCAGCCGGAAGCCCGCGTTGTGACGCGTCGCCGCGTACTCCGGCCCGGGGTTGCCGAGCCCGACGACGGCGCGCAGCGGTCAGCCCTTGGGCGGGGCCTCGGCCTCGCCCTCCTCGCCTTCCTCTTCCTCGCGCGGCTTGCGGATGAGCTCGGGCTCGGCCACCTCGGCGACCGCTTCGGCGGTCGGCGCGGCCACTTCCTCGGTCCGCGGCGCGACGATCGTGGCGATCGTCAGGTCTGCGGACGTGAGGATCTGCGCGTTCGGGATCGTGATGTCCCGCACGTGCAGCGAGTGGCCCATCGTGAGGTCGGTGACGTCCACGTCGAGGCGGTCGGGGATGTGCGCCGGCAGCACCTCGATCTCGATCTCGCGCGCCACCTGGTCGAGGACGCCGCCCTGGTTCCGCACGCCCTCGGGGGTGCCCACCAGGTGCACGGGCAGCTTGAGCCGCACCTTCTCGTCCGCCCGGATCTCGTAGAAATCCAGGTGGAGGATGTCCGGCCGCACCGGGTGCCGCTGGATCTCGCGGATCAGCGCGCGCACGGTCTTCCCGTCGATGGTGAGCTGGATGAGGGCGCTCGCCCATTCGACGTCCTTCAGCGCCTGACTCAGGGCGAAGGCGTCGAGGGTGAGCGGCTGGGTATCGCGGCCGTGGCCGTAGATGACGGCGGGCACCCGGCTGCGGAAGCGGGTCTGCCGCGCCGCGCCCTTGCCCGTCTCGGTCCGCGGTTCCGCGGTCAGTTCAACGATCTGTGCCATCTGCTACCTCGTGTCAGTCAAACAGGGAACTCACCGACTGGTTCGAGTGCTCGTAGCCGATCGCCTTCGCCATCAGACCGGCGATCGACAGGATCTTCAGCTTGTCGAACTTCCGCTCCTCGGGGAGCCGGATCGTATTGGTCACCGTCACTTCGTCGATTGGCGCCTCGCGGAGGCGCTCGACCGCGGGCCCCGAGAGCAGGGCGTGCGTGGCGAACGCGAACACGCGCCGCGCGCCGAGCTTCTTGAGTGCCCGTGATGCCTCGGTGATCGTCCCCGCCGTATCGATCATGTCGTCGGGGATGAGGCAGTCCTTGTCCTCGACGTCGCCGACCACGTTGACGACCTCGGCGACGTTGGCCGAGGGGCGCCGCTTGTCGATGATGGCGAGCGATGCGTTCAGCCGCTTCGCGAACCCCCGCGCCATCTTCGCCGAGCCGACGTCGGGCGCCACCACCACTGGATCGTGCAGCTCCTTCTGGCGGAAGTGGCTGACGAACGCCGGCGCCGCGTACAGGTGGTCCACCGGAATGTCGAAGAACCCCTGCAGCTGGTGGGAATGGAAGTCCATCCCCAGCACGCGGTCCGCCCCGGCGTGCGTCACCAGGTTCGCCATCAACTTCGCGCTGATCGCGACGCGCGGCTGGTCCTTGCGGTCCTGTCGCGCGTAGCCGAAGTACGGCAGCACGGCCGTCACCCGCGCCGCGCTGGCGCGCCGCGCCGCGTCGATGAGCAGCAGCAGCTCGATGTAGTTCTCCGCCGGCGGGTTCGTCGGCTGGATGATGAACACATCGCGGCCGCGCACGTTCTCGTCGATCTTCACGAACAGCTCGCCGTCGGCGAACCGGCGGAGCGTCACCGCGCAGAGCGGCTGACCGAGCTGTTGCGCCATCTCCTCCGCCAGCGGCCGGTTGGCCGTGCCGGCGAGCAACAGGAGCTGGCTGCGCGAGATCGTCAGGTCCGCCATACGAGCCCCCCAACCTAGCCGGTAAGCCCACCCCCGTGAAGGGGTTGGCAACCCCGCGGGCGCGGGTATGTTTCTCCAGCCGGACCCCGGCAAGGAGACCCCGATGCGACCGATCGCCCGTTGGAGCCTGGCCGTCCCCCTGTTTGCGCTCGCGCCGGCGACGGCGGCGGGGCAGCAGGAACCGCCAGTGGCCGGGCGCCGGTTTCAGCCACCCCCCGACCACTGGATGACCATCGATTCGCTCGCGCAGGCCGTGGGTCTCACGGTGGCGCAGCGCGATCGGGTCACCGAGCCGTACACGGCGCTGAACGGGGTGATGCGCGAGGCGGCGGCGCGCCGCCGCGCGCTGCGCGAGGAAATGCAGGCCGCCCTCGCGGGCCGTTCGCCGCAGGAGCTGAGCGAGGCGGAGCGCGGGGCGTTGCGCGCGCGGTTCGACAGCTCCCGCGCCGAGCTGGAGGGTTACCAGGCGGAGGCGGATCTGTGGCACGGCACGATCCGCAACCTGCTGATGCCGGAGCAACAGTCCAGGTTCGACGCCCTGCCGAAGCCCGAGGTCCTGCCGCCGCTCCGGCGCGGGGGACCACCCGGCCAGTGAGCGCACGGGGCCCGCTCAGGCCCCGTTCTCGTGCCCGCCCTCCCGCAGCAGCGCTTCGATTTTCGTCTTGAGGCGCTCGCTCGCCTTCCCGTCCAGCTGGTGGAAAAGATGTGCCCGTTCGCGCGCCGCGGCCGCCCGCATCTCGGGCGTGGGCGCGAGCGCGCGCCCGATGCCGGGCGCGAGGCCCTCCGGCGCCCCCACGTGCACGAACGCGTCCTTCAGGAACTCGCGGTTGTCGAGCTCCAGGAGCGGCATGCCGTCCGAGTGCTTGAGCCGGTCGGACGGCAGGTCGTAGATGATGCCGGTGCGGTCGAGCGCCAGAAAGTCGAAGACGGTACTCGAGGCTTCGCTCAGCAGGGTGTCCGCCGCCGCCATGTACGGCATGATGTTGTACTCGCTCATCGGCAGCAGCACGGCGTGCCGCCAGTGTCGCACGCGCCGCTCGTAGAGGCGGTGCTGGGCGTGGGGTGCGTACCGGCCCATCCAGCTGTAGTGGTGCAGTTTGACGATGAGGTTGCAGTCGGGCGCCGTCGCCTCGAACACCGCGTCCTTGAGCGCGTAAAGCGACGTCGGCTTGTACGTCGGGGCGTAGAGCACGGTGGGCTTCGCCGGGTCGAGGCCCCAGCGCGACAGCAGCCCCGCGCGGTCGGCGTAGCGGCCCTGGAAGTACCAGTCGAGCTTCGGCAGGCCGACGAGGTGCACCTCGCTGCGGCGCAGCACGCCCGATTCGCGCAGCTTCTCCACCCGGTGGGTCCCCTCGACGAAGATCTGATAGCGATGGTCCGGGAAGCTCGCGAGGTTGCGGTACAGGATCGTCTTGATCCCCGTGCCGTGATTGAGAAAGCAGAGCAGGGTGCGGCCGTACGCTTCGGCATCGCGCACCGTATCCCCGGTGATGACGACGTCGAAGCCGGCCTTCTCACGCGTGAACCGGTATCCCGCGCGCTCCCACTCGTCCACGATCGCCGGGCGGTAAGGCCAGGTGATCAGCCAGCGCCGGATGCGCTCCTCGTCCAGCGCGAACCAGACGTCGTACTGGGGATCCCGGAGGAACAGCTCGATCACCGGATCGAACGCTGCCTTGTGGTAGACGAAGCCGATCTTGAAGAGCAGCCGGATCTTCACCGATAGGCCGCCAGGTGGGTCCGGGCGTAGGCGTACGCTTCGGGCGTGTCGATGTCCACCCACACGGCGCCCTCGGGCAGGGGCAGGGGCGCGAGTGCCTGGGCGGCGATCAGCTCCCGCATCGCGTCCGAGATCCCCTCGCGCCCGGCGGCGAGCGCCGTCTCCATGGCGGGGAAGAACCGGCCGTCGAGCCGGAAGATGCCGCAGTCCACCGCGTTGTAGCGGTCCAGGTCCTTGCCGATGCGGGTGACACGCCCGTCTTCCACCCACACCTTCGTCGCGTCGTCCAGGTCGATCACGGCGTCGATCCGCGGGTCCACGAGCAGCAGGGCGGGGCCGGGGGGAGCGTCGCGCATCGCGCGCAGGGCGGCGGCGGAGACGAGGTGATCGGACATCGCCAGCAGGAACGGCTCGTCACCGACGGCGGCGCGGGCGGCGTAGACCGAGAGGCCGTTGCCCCGGGTCCACTCGCGGTTCTCGACGATCGCGATGTGCGTGCCGGGCGGGGGGGCCGCGGCGAAGGCGGCGAGCTGGTCGCCGCGATAGCCCGTCACCAGGACGAAGTCCGAGCAGCCGGCGTGCTGGAAGCTCGTGAGGATGGAGGAGAGGATCGTCCCGTCGCCGAGCGGGAGGAGCGTCTTGGGGCGGTCGTCGGTGCTCGCGAGCAGGCGGCTGCCGCGGCCGGCGGCGACGATGACGGTCTTCATGGCGCGATAAGGGAAACCGCACCGTGGGGCTTTGGCAAGCAGAGGCCCGGACACACCGCCCGGCGGGGGGCCGGGCGGGGCGTCACGAGGCCGAGCGATCTCGAGCGTGCTACGGCGTCAGCACCTCGCACAGGGCGGCGAAGTCCTGCTCGTTCAGCTGATTGTGCCCGGTGTCGTGGATGATCGTCCCGGTCGTCAGGTCGAACACGGTCTTCCCGGTCTCGAAGAGGATCGTGCCGTACCCGGGCAGCGTGATCTTCCAGGCCACGCCCGAAAAGGCCACCGTGCTGTCGGTGAAGTCCCAGCGATTGTTCTGGATCTCCCCGGGGCCGCCGAGTACCACCAGCTGTGGATCGGCGGAGTTGTAGTACCGGCTCTGTCCGAGGACCCGGTAGCGGAGGTGCTGTCGAACACCAGGTTCCCATCGCCGTCGTAGTAGTACGTGAACTGCAGCAGTCCGTTCCAGTCGGAGAGGATGTCGAACGCGCCACAACTGCCGAGCGTGAGGCCGACGACGGGATCGGGAACGTCCTTCACGACTGCGGCGCGCCGGCCGGCCGAGATCTCCGGCAGCGCGGGCGCGACGGGCTCCCGGCCGCAGGCCAGGAACAGCAGGGGGGCGAGGGTGAGCGCGAGTTTTCGCATGGCGACCTCCAACGCGACGTGCGGTGAGACGGCGCTGGCGGCGCGGGGTCCCGTCGTCGGGTGGCGGTCGCACGACTGCGGTGTCACTCGGCAGGCGGGGCGGCGCGGCGCCCCGAGTACGAGAAGGGAGGTTAGGCCGGGGCGGTCATGCGGGAGTCACACGTCCATCACACGCGGCGGCGGACGCCGCCGGCGGACGGGCCAGGCCTGCGTACTCGTCCGCGTCGACCGCGAACATCCGGCTCATGCCGAACAGGGCGTCCCGGGGGGCGATGATGGCGCACCGGCCGAACCGGCCACGGCACGGGATTGGCCCCCTTGGATTCGAACCAAGATTCCCGGATCCAAAGTCCGGTGTCCTGCCGTTGGACGAGGGGCCAGCGCTGGTGCTGCGCCCCAACTTACGGAGTGCGCCGAGCGGGTGGAAGACTGCGCCCTCCCCGCGCCGCCCCTTGCGCGCAGGCGTCCCGCACGCCACATCTTCACCAACGACCCCATCCCGGGAGACACCATGCGCGCCCTGTCCGTTCTCGCCGCCATATCCTGCGGGCTCACGACCGCCCCGTTGCTCGCCCAAGACCAAGCCGAGCTGTGCGGCGAGCTGCAGCAGCGCACCCCCACGGTCGGCGCGTGGGCCAGCTATGGGTTCACCGGCGGCAAGTCCGATGGTTCGCGGATGCGCATGGCGCTGGTCGGCTCCGAGGCGCAGGGGGACTCGACCTACTACTGGTACGAAATGAAGATCGAGAGCGCGAAATCCGAGACCATGATCATGCAGCTGCTGGTCCCGGGTCTCGCCTACCAGATGGGGCGCGCCCGCGCGATCGTCATGAAGGCGGGAAACGAGCCGGCGATGCGCATGCCGCAGCAGATGGTGACCATGATGGCCTCCCGGATGATGCCCAATCTCGCGGCCGACATGGTGCGGGAGTGCCTCGAGACACAGGTGGTGGGGTGGGAGACGGTGTCTGTCCCCGCCGGGTCGTTCCGCGCCCTGCACATCCGCCAGAAGGACGGCAACGAGGGCTGGGTGACGCTCGACCACCAGTTCGGGCTGGTCAAGGCGGTGACCCGGGACGGGACGATGGAGCTGACCGGCCGCGGCTCCGACGCGACGTCGTCGATCACCGAGACGCCACGCAGCATGATGGGTCAGTGAGGCGAAGCGGCGGGCCGCCGCCGCGCCGGCGCTAGGGAGGGCCCGCCGCCGGCAGGAGCCGGGGGTCGGCGTCGAGCGGCATACCGAGGCGCACGAGCACGATCTCCGTGTCGTCGGCGGCGAGTGGCCCGCGCCGATCCGCGCTGCGGCTGCGCGAGCGCCCGCTCGAGAACGGGAAGTTGTTGTCGGACGCGATCAGCAGGGTGTGGCTGTCCACCACGTGCACCGACTCGATCGTGTAGAACGGCAGGCGGAAGACGTCGCCGTCGCCGCCCACGCCCGACGGATCGGGGATCGCGAGCAGGTCGAGGAGCGGGGTCTTGCCGACGTATCCGTTCTGCGCCGCCGCCCGCCACAGGTCGAGGAGGAACACCCTCTTGAAGCGCGGCGCCGGCAGGCCGTCGCCGAGGTTGTCCCGCTCGATCATCAGCAGCTGCCGCTCGTTCACGGCCTTCAGCTCCCCGATCGCGACCGGGCCGGCCGGCGGCGCGACGGCGCCGGGATAGAGCCGGGCGCCTGATGCGTCGGTGAGCGGCGTGAGGTCGACCTGCTGGCTCGGCAGCTCCAGGCGGACTCGCAGGAACCCCACGAACGCGCGCCGCGCCACGTCGAACACGTAGATGCGCAGATCCCGGGCGTCGTCCCCCGCCACCGCCCCTTCCAGCAGGCCGTAGAGCCTCGACCCGTCGGGGCTGATCGCCAGCCCCTCGAAGCCGCGGCTCGCCGCCACCGTTGGCGCTTCGGCCCGCTCCCGGTCGGCGATCGCGAGGAACGGGTTCTGCGGCGAGCGGACGCCGGGCACCGCGATCGGCGGCTCGAGCACCCGGCCGTCGGGAGCGACGTGGAGCAGGAACGGGCCGAATTCCTCGCCCACCCAGAAGGTGCCGTCCGCGGCGCGAACGAACGACTCGGGGTCGAAATCGAAGCCCGTCAGGATGCGGCGCGCCGGCTCGGCGCCGCAGGCCGGCGGCGGGGCGGGGAGCACGTTGAACGAGAACCCGGGCAAGGCAGGGCCGCCTCCCGGGTCGCACACGATGGTCCACGAGATGTGGCGGTCGGGATCGTGGAGCAGGATCGTCTCCAGGACCGCCAGCCTGCCGGCATCGGCGGGAGCGCTACCCACCCGGTACATGGCCAGCTGGAAGTCGGCCGAGTTCGTCCGCCACGCGTAGCCGTTGTCGGACAGTGCCCACCAGGTCCCGTCGTCCGCGGGCACCATGCTGGAGAACCCCTGCACGGGCTGCTCGCCGAAGTAGGGCCCGCTGGCGGGCCCCGGCACACCGTTGGCCAGGGCGGTGGCTCGCTCCGCCGACGAAAAGAACGCGCCGGACGGCGGCGATCCGGCCCGGTAGGTCGCGGCCGGCAGCACGCGGCGGGCGACGAGGCGCGCCTGTTGTCCGTGGAGCGGGGCCGCAGCGAGCGCCGCGACACCGACCGCGAGCGCGAACGGGAGGCGGTGCTGCCTCACCGTTCCTCCGCGTGGGCCGCGAGGGCACGCTCGATCCGTGGGTCGGGCACGAGCCACAGCAGGGCCACTGCCAGGTAGAGCGCGCAGGAGAGCCAGGGCGTGATGACCGATGCCGGGATCGCCACTGCGTACACCGCCACCGACGCTCGCCCCTTACGGTCGTCGCCGATCGCCGCCGCGAGGGCCGAGGCCCGGCCGTGCCGCGCGATCAGCGCGCGCACCAGCAGGTAGTAGGCGCAAGCCGCCAGCAGCAGCACCACCCCATAGGCCGCGACCGGTACGGTGGCGAAATGCGAGTCGCCCATCCACGCAGTGCAGAACGGGAACAGGGACAG
>DASPFU010000067.1:0-2956 GCA_035620935.1 Gemmatimonadales bacterium | reverse complement strand
CGCTCGTGAGCGACTCGATCGTCCGCCCGCTCGACGTCCGCCAGACGGTCGCCCCGGTCCTGGCCCTCGGTCTCACCACCCCGGCCGACGGGCCGTGGTCGGGCGAGGCAGCGCTCGACGTCACCTTCACCGGCATCCGGCGGGACGAGGCGGGTACCACCGTCGACCTGGGCAGTCTGACGACGCTGTCGCTCACGGTCGCGGTGCGGCGCGGACTGGCGTCGGGCGTCACGGCGCGCGCGGGGGCGGGTGCCCTGCTCTACCGGCCGGAGCGCGAGGCGGGCATCTTCGGCGCCGGCCCCTCCGCCGCCGCCCCGGTCGGCCTGCTCGGCGTGACCTGGGCGCCCGACGCCGGCCGACGCTACGGGCTCGCTCTGGACCTCCGCTACGATGTGCACCGGTTCATCACGCCCGCCCTGCGGGCCGTCGGGTTCGCCGACAGCCGCATCGTGCACCGCATCGGCCTGGCGCTCCGCGCCGGCATCGGCGGGTCCCGGTGATGCGCCGCGCGCTCGCCGGCGGCTGCCTCGCGGCCCTCGCCGCCTGCGGCGAGCCGACCGTTCCGGCCCGCGTGCCGGCGTACGGCTTCGCCGACCCCGGGACCGGTGACGTGTTCCGCTGGCCGGTGCCACGACTCCCCGTGCGGGTCTGGGTGGACCCGCGGGGCGCCATGCCCAGACTCGTCGGCGACGGCCTGCGCGCGTGGGAGGCGGTGTTCCTGTACGGCGAATTCCGGGGCGTGGCCGTGACCGATTCCCTCGACGCCGACGTGCTGGTGCGCTGGGCCGGCACCGTGCCGCCGGACGTGCCGCCCGACCCGGGGCCCCCGGCCTTCGCGTGCGGGGGCGTGACGCAGTTCTCGATCGACGCCGGGAATGCGCTCGACGACTACGTACGCGTCGACGTCACCATCAACGCCGGCTACACCGACGCCCAGGTCGCCGCATGCGCGGCCCGAGTCGCGACCCACGAGCTCGGTCACGTCCTCGGCATCCTGCAGCACAGTCCCGACACCACCGATCTGATGCACCCGAGTCCCCGCGTCGGCGAGCCGAGCGACGGCGACCGCCGCACCGTGGAAGTGCTGTACCACACGGAGCCGACGATCACGCCGAGACCGTAGGCTGTGGGCCGCTTGACAGAGTCGGCGCGGCTCTGTAGCATAAACCCTTATCTCCAAAGGAGTTGCTTCACCGATGGCCCGGCCGGTACACGTCTTGCGACCTGGATCGGACGTCACCGACATCGTCACCCTGTCGATCATCGCCGCGGTGGACACGCAGGAACGCACGCGCGCACCGCAGGCCTGACGACCGTGCACCCCCGAAATCGGACTCACGAGATGGGCATCGACGTGCCGACCACCACCCCACGTCAGCGGCGTTCGGACGCCGCCCTGCAGACCAGCGGCCTCGCGCCTCAGGGGCCGGTGCACTGGAACCCGAACCCCGCGGAGCTGTACGAGCACGCCGTACGGCGCGGGGAGGGGATCATCGCCGACCAGGGCCCGTTCTGCGCCGTGACCACCCCGCACACGGGGCGCAGCCCGAACGACAAGTTCGTGGTGCAGGAGGCCGGGTCGGCCGACCACGTGTGGTGGGGCAAGGTGAACCAGCCGATCGCCCCCGAGCACGCCGAGCAGCTGCACGCCGACGTGGTGCGCTACCTCAACGGGCGCGAGCTGTTCGTCCGCGACCTGTTCGCCTGCGCCGACCCCGACTACCGGCTGCCGGTGCGGTTCGTCACGACCAACGCGTGGCACGCGCTGTTCGTGTACAACATGTTTCTCCGCCCCAGCATGACGGAGCTGGCGGCCTTCACGCCGGGCTTCCAGGTGCTCCACGCCCCGGATTTCCAGGCCGACCCGGCGCGCCACGGTACGAAGACCTCCACGTTCATCGTCGTCCATTTCGCGAAGCGCACCATCCTGATCGGCGGCACGCGCTACGCCGGCGAGATGAAGAAGTCGATCTTCACGATCCTGAACTACCTGCTGCCGCGACAGGGCGTCCTGTCGATGCACTGCTCGGCGAACGTCGGGGAGCGCGGCGACGTCGCCCTCTTCTTCGGCCTGTCGGGCACCGGCAAGACCACCCTCTCCGCCGACCCGTCCCGCGGCCTGATCGGCGATGACGAGCACGGCTGGAGCGATCACGGCGTCTTCAATTTCGAGGGGGGCTGCTACGCCAAGGTGATCCGGCTCTCGCGCGACGGGGAGCCCGAGATCTTCGCGACCACCCGCATGTTCGGCACGGTGCTGGAGAACGTCGTGGTCGACCCGGAGAGCCGCGTCATCGACCTCGACTCGGCCGACCTCACGGAAAACACGCGCGCGTCGTACCCCATCCACTACATCCCCAACCACGTGCCGGGCGGCACCGCCGGGCACCCGCGCCACATCGTCTTCCTCACCTGCGACGCCTTCGGGGTCATGCCGCCCGTGGCGAAGCTCACCGCCGAGCAGGCGATGTACCACTTCCTCTCGGGGTACACGGCCCGGGTGGCGGGCACCGAGCGCGGGGTAACGGAACCCAAGGAGACGTTCTCCGCCTGCTTCGGCGCGCCGTTCCTGCCGCTGCACCCCGGCGTGTACGCCGAGATGCTCGGGAAGAAGATCGCCCAGCACGGCGCGCAGTGCTGGCTCGTGAACACCGGCTGGACCGGCGGCGCCTACGGCACCGGCCGGCGCATGCGCCTGTCGCACACGCGGGCGATGGTGCGCGCGGCACTGGACGGTCAGCTCGACGGCGTCGCCACGGTGCGCGAGCCCCTCTTCGGGCTCGAGGTGCCGCGGCACGTGCCCGGGTCCGTCCCGTCGGAGATCCTGGTCCCGCGCAACACCTGGGCGGACGCCGCCGCGTACGACGCCACGGCCGCCAGGCTCGCGGCCCTGTTCCGCAAGAACTTCGAGCAGTTCGCCTCGCAGGTGCTGCCGGCCGTGCGGGACGCGGGACCG
>DASPFU010000066.1:0-7420 GCA_035620935.1 Gemmatimonadales bacterium | reverse complement strand
GGCGGCGGAGGCGCCGCCGGCCCCGGGGCCGGCGGCGCGGCAACGTCCGCCGGGGGCCGCGCAAAGGCCCCCGCCTCCGGGGTCTTCTCGATCCCGCCGCTGATCCGGGCGGCGGGCGGGAGCGGCGGCTCGGCGGTGCGCGGCGCGGTGATGGCCGCGACCCGGATCGCTCCACTCCCGCGCGGTGGCGTGTTGATGCGGCCATCGGCGCGGGCGGCTGGCGGGGCGGCGGTGGCGGTGGTCGCGGCGACCGCCGGAGGCGCCGGGGCCGGCGGCGCGGTCTCCACGGGTCGCGACGGTGCGGGCGTGGCCGGCGGCACAGGCTCCGGGGGCCGCGGCGCTGCCTGCAGCGCCTGCAGCACGGCCGACGCGCCGGTCATCACGCCCGACGTCCGCCGCAGGTCGGGCCGGTAGTTCTTCCACGTGACCCGGGTGCGCTTGCGGCCCTCGGCGGTGATCGAATCCCGCGCCACGATCTCGAAGAAGGCCAGCGGCGTGGTGCCGAGCGGCAGGCCCGCCGACGGCCGATAGAACGCGCCCGACGGGCCCTTGGCCGTCTGCCCCAGCACGAGCGCGATCTGCCACGGGCGCCCGAAGTACTGCTCGTGCGCCTCGATGTCGCCCGGCGCGATCTCGGTGCCGAGCGGGGGGTGGCTGTGGTACCAGCCGAGCATGTGCCCGCCGGTGCGGCCGACTTCCTGCTGCAGGCGCTCCCAGACGCGCGAGATGACCAGCGTCGTCTTGTCCCCGTAGATCGGCTGGGTCAGCCGCACGATGAACTCGAGCTCGAGCCAGCGCTCGCGGGTCGAGGGATCCTCGAGCAGCGCGCCGACGAGGAAGCCGAGGATGCCCTGCGTGGCCGAGCCGCGGAAGTGGTCGTGCAGCGCCGCGAGCGCGCGCTGGCGCACATAGATCGGGTACTGCTGCGCGCCCGGTCCGGTGGCCTCGCCATCGGTAGGCCGCCAGCAGATGGAATCCGCCATCGGCGCCGCGCGGGAGGCGTGCGGCGCGTCCGGATCGCGTCCCGGGATGTAGCCGGACGGTCCCGTCACCCGAGCACCTCCGCGATCAGCTGCGCCGCCCGCTCCACGTCCGCGCGATCCACGTCCAGGTGGGTCACGGCGCGCAGCCGCCGGGGACCGAACGGCGCGACCAGCACGCCCGCACGACCCAGACGGGTGACCACGGCCTCGGCGGTGTCCGATTCACGGGCGAGATCGATCATCACGATGTTCGTCTCCGGCGTCACCACGCGCACCGCCGCACACGGCGCCAGCCGCTCGGCCAGGACCCGCGCGTTGGCGTGGTCCTCGCCCAGCCGCGGGGCGGTGTGCTGCAGCGCCCACAATGCGGCGGCGGCGAGGATGCCCGATTGCCGCATCCCGCCTCCCAGCCGCTTGCGTATCTCCCACACGCGCGCGCGGTGGTCGCCGCGCCACGCGAGGCACGATCCCACGGGGCACCCGAGCCCCTTGGAGAAGCTCACCATCACGGTGGCGGCCCCGGCCGTGAGACGGTCGAGGGGCGCGCCCAGCGCGACCGCCGCGTTCCATAACCTCGCGCCGTCGATGTGCAACGCCAGACCCGCCTCCCGCACCACGCCCACGATGCCCTCCAGCGCCGCATGGCCCAGGACCCGGCCCCCGGCAGCGTTGTGGGTGTTCTCCACGGCGACCGCCGATACCCGGGGCACGTGCGGGGAGGTGGGCCGCAGGGCGGCACGAACCCCCCCGGCGTCCAGCAGGCCGTCCGGGGTGGCGACTGGCCGGATCTGGACCCCCGAGATCAGGGCCACTCCCGCAAGCTCGTAATGCACAAGATGTGCCTGAGCCTCAAGAATAAGCTCCGTTCCGGGCTCCGTTACGAGCGCCACGCCTGCCTGATTGGCCTGGGTCCCGGACGGGAAGAACAGGGCCCCGTCCATCCCCAACAGCTCCGCCACCCGGTCCTCGAGGCGGCGAGTGGTCGGGTCCCCGTCCAGGACGTCGTCCCCTACCTCGGCCTCCACCATGGACTTACGCATGCCGGGGGAGGGACGGGTGACGGTGTCGGAGCGCAGGTCGATCGTCATCCGAGCCGCACCCGCTGGGCGCGCCGCAGCCGGATCAGGTCGTAGGTCTCCGCCACTTCGCCACCCAGGAGAAACACGTAACACGTGTAATACACCCACAACAGGAAAAGGAAGAACCCCACCACGTTGGCGTCCGATGCGAGGCGGTCGAACGTGGCGAACCGGGCCACGTAGAGGGCGAACAGCCGCTTGGCGACCTCGAACGCCAGCGCGGAGAACGCGGCGGCGACGAGCGCCGTGCGCCACCCGATGCGCCGGCTGGGAGCGACCTTGTACACGAGCATGAACAATCCGGCGCTGAAGGCCACGGTCGCGGCCTGGAGGACGATGCCCCACGCCCACCCCGTGACGCCGAGCGTGGCGGCGTCAACGCGGCGCCCCAGCAACGACAGCCAGGCGTTGCCGGCGATCAGCGCGCCGGTGGCGAGCACCATCCCCAGGTCGAGGAGTTTGCCCACCGGCCAGATGCGGTTCTCGTCGGTGTCGAAGACCTCGTTCAGCGCCGCGCGCAGGCCCCCGAACAGGCGCGTCGAGAACCACAGGAACAGGACCGCGCCGACCACGGTCAGGCGGCCCCGGTTCGCCACGATCCCCATCATCAGCTCTTCCAGACCGCGGAAATCCCCGGCGGTCGGGAGGAACGAGGCGATGAGCGCGTGCACGTCGATGTCGCGCGTCTCCACCACGTGACCCAGCACGCCGAGGACCAGGAGCGCGAACGGCGGGATGGTCAGCAGCAGGTCGAACGACAGGGCGCTCGACAGGAACGGGACGTTGTCTTCCACCGCCGCGTCGAAGGTGCGGCGCACCACGCCGCCCGCGGTGCGGTGCCAGCCCGCATCCCGGATCACGCGACCGGCTCGTCGTCCTCCTCGAGCGAGCCGCGGCGGCCCCGCGCCGCCCGCTCGACGCGGCGGCGGCGGCGGGCCTCGCGCAGGCGCCGCTCGAGCTCCTCCCGCGTCGTCGGCTCCTCGGCGGCCGCGGCGTCCTCGTCCTCCTCGTCCTCGTCCTCGCCCGCGATGCCCGCGGTCAGCTCGCCGTACTTCTCCTCGGCGAGGTCCTTCAGGTCGCCGACCCGCCGCCCGATGCGCCGCCGGGTCACGTCGCCGCGGGCCGGGGCGTACAGCACGCCTGCCAGCGCGCCCAGCACGACCCCCAGCAGGAACGGTCCCACTCCGGATCCACGTTCGCTCACTCCCCTGCCTCCATGTCGTCGGGGGCCGCGGCCGTCGCGGCGCGCGGCGCGTCGTGTGACAGCGCCGGCGGCCGCACGTGGCGGTCGGTGATGCCCCGGGTACCCTGCACCTTGAGCTTCTCGAACAGGAAACTGAACGTGCGTTCGAGGTCGGCCCCGATCGCTGCCCGCACGTCCGGCGGCAGGTCCCACAGCGCCCGCTTGAACGGACCGATCGCCTTCTTGCGGCTCTTGTACAGGAACTGCTCCTCGGTGTCGCCCTTCTTCCATTCGTCCGCGCACTCGTGCTTGACCCAGCCCGCGACCTCCGCCTTCACCGGGGCGGGCAGGCGCGGGTGGTCGAACACGATGTTCTGGAAATTGGTCGCCAGGTGGATCTCGATCGCCTCGCACGCCGGGAAGTGGCCGAAGGCGTCCGGCGGCAGCGTCGAGGCCCCATGCTGCACGGCGCCGCCCAGGCCATACTTCGTCCGCGCGTCGTGCGACAGCGCCCGCAGCGCGTCGAGGTCCAGCTGGACCTTCGCGATCGACCCGTCCGCCAGGACCACGCCGCCGTGGCTGGTCCCCGTCTGCACCGAGATCTTGCTGATCCCCGCGTACGCCCCGAGCCGCGCCAGCGTCCGGTTGTAGCCGTCCATGAAGGCCGCCAGCTCGTGCACGTCCGAGTTCTTGCCGCCGACCTCGCCGATCTCGGCGCCGACCGACACGGTGACTCCTCGCGGCTCGCGCTCGCGCACGTGCCGCGTCAGCTCCGCCGCCCGCTCGTAGTTCACCCGCTGCTGGGCGTCGAGGGTCTGCTGCGACAGGTCCACCAGCGTCGACGTGTCCACGTCGATGTTGTAGAACCCCGCCGCGATCTCCTCGTCGATCAGGCTGCGGATCGCCTGCAGCTCGGTCTCGGGATCGGCCGCGTACTTCTTGGCATTCACCTGGACGTGGTCGCCCTGCACGAACAGCGGACCCACGAACCCCTCGCGCAGCGCCGCGCCCTGCAGCACCGCGACGTACTCGGCCGGCCGCTGGTCGGTATAGGCGATCTCGCTGCGCGCGATCTCGAGGATCACCGCCCCCACGTCCAGCCCCCGCGCCGCGCGGAACACCGCCCGCGCCGAGTCGTAGGCCATCACCCGCACGTTGATCGCCGGCGTGGTGAATGGCGGGACCTCGCCCCGCCCCCGCGCCATGTACAGGTCGTGGATCGACGCGGGCCGGACCCCGTGGCGCTGGCCGAGCTCCCACAGCAGCCAGCGGGCGATGTCGCGCTCCGCCGGGTTGCCGAACACCGCCTCGCGCACCAGGGCGTCCATCGCCGGGCCCTGGCGGGCCCGCGCGTCGTCGAACTGGTCGAGCCGTTGCCGCTGTACCGCCACCATGTGTAACCCTCCCAATGGCTTCAATTTACGCCGCTGCGACCTCGATGACCAGCCCGTCGTAGGCGGGCTCGATCCCGGGTGGCAATGATCGCGCCAGCTCGTCGTGCGGCGTCTCGTGGGTGAGATGGGTCAGCAGGGTGCGCCGCGCCCCCAGCTGCCGCGCCGTCGCGACCGCCTCCGAGATCGACAGGTGCAGCGGATGGGGGCGGGTGAACAGCGCCGACAACACCAGTACCTCGAGGTCCCGCAGCAGGGCCGCGGTGGCGGGCGGCACCGCCTTCACGTCGGTCACGTACGCCACCGGTCCGATGCGGTAGCCGAACACGCGGCTGTCGCCGTGCGGGAACTCGAGAGCCCGCACGGTGAAGCCGGCGATGTCGCGCTGCTCCCCGGGGGCGAGCTCCCGACCGACGAGCTCCGGCCGGCTCGATCCCGGCGGCGGCAGCCGCGTGGGGTCGAAGATGTAGGGGAACTTGCCGGCGAGCTCGGCGAGGGTGTCCGCCGGCCCGTAGGCGGGCAGCGGCCCCGACGAACGGACGGTGAGCGCCCGCAGGTCGTCGATGCCGTGCACGTGATCGGCGTGCGCGTGGGTGTACAGCACCGCATCCACCCGGTCCACTCCCGCCGCGACGAGCTGGAGCCGCAGCTCGGGCGGCGTGTCGATCAGCAGCCGGCGGCCGTCCCGCTCGACCAGGACCGCGCAGCGCCCGCGCCGGTCCCGCGCGTCCGCCGAGGTGCAGGTGCGGCAGCGGCAGCCGATCTGCGGAATGCCGAACGACGTCCCGGTGCCGAGGAACACGAGGCGCGTCGTCACACCACCTCGACCTTGATCAGGTTGGTGCTGCCGGACACCTCCCACGGCAGCCCGGCGGTCATCACGATGCGGTCCCCGGCCGCCGCGTAGCCGCGGCGCAGGATCAGGTCCCGCACCACGCCGAGCATCGCATCGTAGCCGGGCACCCGGTCCACGCGGACCGGCACGATGCCCCACACCAGAGCCAGCTGACGGTAGGTCACCGGCTCGGTGGTCACCGCCAGGATGGGGACGGGCGGCCGCGTGGCGGCGACCCGGCGCGCCGTGAAGCCCCCCTTGGTCAGCGTCACGATGAGCGGGGTCCCGAGCATCCGCGCCACGGCATGCGTCCCGAGCGCGATCGCGTCCTCGACGGTCACGGATCCGGTCGCCATGCGCTCCATCCGCCGCTCCTCGCGCCCCGGCCCGCTCCGCTCCATCTCCCGGATGATGCGGTCCATCGCCTCCACCGCCTCGACGGGGTGGTCCCCGACGGCCGTCTCGGCCGAGAGCATGACCGCATCGGTCCCGTCGAGGATCGCGTTCGCCACGTCCGAGGCCTCGGCGCGCGTGGGACGCGGATTGCGCACCATCGATTCGAGCATCTGCGTCGCCGTGATCACGGGCCGGCCGTGGCGGTTGGCCTCGCGGATCAGGCGCTTCTGGACGATGGGGACCTGCTCGAAGGGCAGCTCCACCCCCAAGTCCCCGCGCGCCACCATCACGGCGTCGCACAGCTGGAGGATCCGGTCCAGGTCCTCGAGCGCGGCCGCCTTCTCGATCTTCGCCACGAGCCGCACCGACGCGGGCACGACCGCCCGCAGCTCCGCCAGGTCCTCCGCCCGCTGCACGAACGACAGCGCCACGTAGTCCGCCCCGTGCCGCACCGCGTGCGCCACGTCCTCGCGGTCCTTCTCCGTCAGGGCCGGCGCGCTCACCTGCACCCCTGGCAGGTTCATCCCCTTGTGGGACGTCAGCACGCCCCCGTCCACCACCCGCGCCTCGACGCGCGGGGCGGCGACCTGCGTCACCTCCACCGCGAGCAGGCCGTCGTTCAGCAGGATGCGGGAACCCGGCCGCACGTCCCGCGCGAGCGCCTCGTAGGTCGTGGGCAGCTCGTCCCCGCTCGCCACCTCCTCCGGAGCGAACACCAGCGTCTCGCCCGGCACCAGCGTGCGCGGCTCGGCCAGGTCGCCCACGCGGATGCGCGGACCCTGCAGGTCCACGAGCAGCGCCACCGGCAGCTCCAGCCGCGCCGCCGACTCGCGCACCAGCGCCATCCACTGCGCCCGGACGTCGGGACTGCCGTGCGACGCGTTGATGCGGACCACGTTCACCCCCGCTTCGAGGAGGGCGGTCACCCGGTCCGGGGTCCCCGTGCCGGGGCCAAGGGTAGCGACGATCTTGGTCCGACGGATCACGCGACACCCTCCAGACGGGCGACGAGAGCGGGGAGTACCACCCCGGCCGGCCCGCGGCAGACGACGGTCGCGAGCGACGAGAGATCGCTCGGCTCGGGATTGACCTCCACCACCATGCCCCCCGCATCACGGGCGATACGCGGCAGGCTCGCGGCCGGATGCACCAGCCCCGACGTCCCCACCACCAGCATCACGTCGCACCGGGCCGCGACCTCCCACGCCGCCGCCACCTCCCGCTCGGGCAGCATCTCCCCGAACCACACCACGCCCGGCCGGATTGGAGAGCCGCAGCGGGGACAGGCCGGCGGCTCCACCTCCCCGTCCTCCTCCGGCTCGGCCACCGCCTCGGCCGGGTAGGGATGGCGGGCGGCAAGACAGTGGAACCGCTCGAGCGATCCGTGCAGCTCGAGGACCCGCCCACTGCCTGCGCGACGGTGCAGGCCGTCGATGTTCTGCGTCACGACCACGACCTCGGGGAGGATTCGCTCCAGCGCCACGACGGCATCATAACCCGCATGGGGGACCGCCGCCCGCACCACCTTGCGGCGCCAGGCGTACCACCCGAAC
>DASPFU010000065.1:0-2584 GCA_035620935.1 Gemmatimonadales bacterium | reverse complement strand
CATGCCGCTGTCGGTACAACCGTGCGGACGAGCGGACGTTCAGACCGAACCCGTAGCCAGACGGCGGGACGGCTCGTTTGCCTGACGTGAGCATGAAGGAACTGGCTATCCCCGGCGACCTCTCGCAGCTGGAGGCGGAAGCCGCCAAGAACCTGAGCCCCGAGGCCCTCGCCTACATCCGCGCCGGGGCGGGGGACCGCGACACCACGCGCGCCAACGCCGCGTCGTTCCGGCGTTGGGAGGTCAAGCGGCGCAAGGGCCGCAAGCCGGCGAAGGTTGATCTCTCCACCACCATCTTGGGGACGCGCATGCCCGCGCCGGTCCTCTTCGCGCCGGTCGGTGTGCAGACGCTCGCGCATCCGGACGGCGACCTCGCCAGCGCCCGCGCGGCGGCCGAGCTCGGGCTGACCTACGTGCACTCGACGCAAGGCGCCTACAAGATGGAGGAGGTGGCGGCGGCCAACGGCGACGGCTCGCGCTGGTATCAGCTCTACTGGCCCACGGATGATGAGCTGGTGGTGTCCTTCCTGCGCCGCGCCAAGGCGGCCGGCTACACCCATCTGGTCATCACGCTGGATACGACGCTGCTCGGCTGGCGGCCGATCGACCTGGATCTCGGGTACTCGCCCTTCCTCGAGAACAAGGGCATCGCGAACTACACGAGCGACCCGGTCTTCCAGCGTAAGCACATGCCCGTGCCGGCAGAGGTTGCCCCGTTGGCGGCCGGCGTCGCATTCGCACGCGTCTTCCAGAACCCCGGCCTGAACTGGAAGCGGTTGCCGCTGATCCGGGCGAACTGGGATGGCCCGATCCTGCTCAAGGGGATCCAGAGCCCACGCGACGCCAGGCTTGCCGTCCGGCACAAGATCGACGGCATCGTCGTCTCGAATCACGGCGGACGTCAGGTCGACGGGGCGATCGCTTCGCTCGACGCGCTCGGTCCGATCGTCAAGGCGGTCGACGGCTCGATGCCTGTGCTCTTCGACTCCGGGATCCGCACGGGCCGCGACGCCTTCAAGGCGCTGGCGCTCGGCGCCGACGCGGTGCTCATCGGCCGGCCGTACCTGTACGGCCTCGCGCTGGACGGGCAGAGGGGCACCCGGCGGGTCATGCGGAGCCTCGTCGACGAGCTCGAAGAGGAGGTCCGGAGGGCGCGTCACCGCACGCACCGCACCCTTTCCCGTTCCTCCCTGACCCGCGCGCGCTGAAACGGAGCACAGACATGTCGGAGCACACTCGTCGTCAGTTTCTCGAGGTGGCCGCCGCGACTGCGGCCGCGACCCTCATCGCGCCGCCCGCGCTCGCCGCGCCCCGGGTGGCGCCCGACACTGCGACTCCCAAGCTCCCCGCGAAGTCGCCGCTCCCCGTCGGCCCGGGCGCCCCGTTCGGCAGCTACCAGTCCGAGATCTACATCGCCGGGATGACCGCGGACATCGAGCCGATCTTCACCACGAACCTGTCCGACCTCGAGGCCGCTGCGGAGGACGTGCTGTCCGAGGCCGCGCGCCGGCATCTGCTCGCCTGGGCGGGCGGCGCCGCGGCCGTGCGAGCGAACGCGCGGGCACTGTCCGCGTGGCGGATCGTCCCGCGGATGTTCATCGACCGCGACGAGCGCGACCTCAGCACGACGGTGCTCGGCGTGGCGATGCCGGCCCCGGTCATCCTCGGCCCGGTCGGGCGTCAGGCCCTGGTGCACCCCGCCGGCGAGATCGCCACCGCCCGGGCGGCAGCGGGGCTGGAGCTGACATACGTCCACTCGTCGCGAGCGAGCAAGTCGCCCGAGGAGGTCGCCGTGGCCGCCCCAAACGGCTCGCGGTGGTTCGGCCTGGATTGGCCGGACTGGAACGGCGTCGACCCCGTGCTACTCACCCGCGCGCGGGCAACCGGGTGCACCCACCTCGTGCTCTCTCCCCCGCAGCCCGGGCAGGGCTGGGAGGCGCTCGCGGCGATCCGCAAGTCCTGGGACGGGCCGATCGTCCTCGGCGGCATCCAGAACGTTCCGGACGCGCGGATGGCGGTCCGCCGTGGCTTCGACGGTGTCGTTGTCTCGAATGAGCGCGGGCGGCGCGGTCCGGGCGTCGCCGGGACAATTCGCGTCCTGCCGCGGATCGCGGATGCCGTCGGCGGCAAGCTCGCCGTGCTGTTCGGCTCGGGTGTCCGAACGGGGACCGACGCCTTCCGGGCGCTGGCCCTGGGGGCCGAGGCTGTCGTCATCGGCCGCCCGTACGTGCACGGCCTGGCGCTCGGAGGGGAGGACGGCGTCCGGCACATGCTCCGAACGCTCCTCGCCGAGCTCGAGATCACCCTCACCATCGCCGGTGTCGGGCACCACCGCGAGCTCAACGCGAGCGCGCTCGTCCGGGCGTGAGCGCCGGAAGGCACGTGAGGCCAGATAGCCCTCGGAACGGCCGCGTGGCGCCGCCGCCTCACGACCGCCCTCATCTGCCGCCGAGAGCGTGCATCCCCACTCACGAGGGGTAGGCATCCGAGGACTCGCCGATGCCCGCTAATTCCCGGCGCGCTCGGGATCGAACGTACCGGCCGCGATGGCACCACTGATCCGGGTGATCTGCGTATCGCGGTT
>DASPFU010000064.1:0-2082 GCA_035620935.1 Gemmatimonadales bacterium | reverse complement strand
GGCCCGTTGTCCACGCCGATGCAGAGCGCGTCCGGATTGCCGACCATCCCGGCGAACAGGGTGAAGCCGTTGAGCACGCCGATGTTCAGATACGCCTCGCCGGCGCGCAGGTCGGACACGATGCGGTTGATGATCAGCGCGAGGGCCAGCGTGGACTGCTTGCGCACCCGGAAGATGGCGCGGAGGCGGTCCTTGCGGGGTTCCTCCCCCGGAGGAACGCGCGTGTTCGGGAACTGGAACGACAGGCCGAGGGCGTCGCAGCGCCGCAGCAGGGAGGAAAGGTGCCGGGGGACCGGCGTGTCCGGGTGCACGTACCGGAAGGAGATGCCGGACAGGAACGCCCGGTAGTCGATCGGAGCCTGCGGCATCGCGCCTCCCTGTCGTCCCCACCCCGAACGAGGCGGCGGGGAGCCCTCGTTCATCCCCGACCGCCTCGTCCGTCTCATCCGGCGTCAATCCATTACGGGAACGAGAACGTGCCGATCGTCACACCGGACCCCGCGCCACCCCCGTCCCCCGTGCCGGTGAACTGGCCCTGGAAGACCTGGATCGCATGTCCCTCGACCCGCATCGTCACGACGTAGTTCGTCGCGGCGGCCCCGCAGGCATCCCAGTAGTCTACCCGCACGGTGTACGTCCCGCTCGGCGGCGTGAGGCTGGGGTAGGTGATGTTCTCGTTGCGCGGGCCATCGGAGCCGCATGCCGCGTTCGAATCGAGATCGAGCACGCCCCCGGCCGCGGACCCGCTGTTGCCGTAGTAGATCTCCTCGCTGCCCGGCTCGACGACGTGCAGGTCCACGTCGGCCGGGGAATCCCAGGCGACGCTCACCTGGACGGGCCCCGACAGCACCGGGACGAACGTCACCGCCGCAGCGGTGTAGTTCGCCGCACCGCCCGCGTTCGGTCCCACGCCCCACACCCATTGGAACGATCCGTTGAGGCTCGTGCTGAGCGTGATCAGCAGGGTCGCGGAGGTCACGGCCGACGGGAGATTCAGCACGAAATAGTCCGGCCGGCCGGATACGTAGACCACGACGGTCTGGAAGGCCGTGCCGCTCGTCACCTGGACCTGCGCCGAGCCGCCATTGATGACCGCGGCGGGGGCGTTGACCGACAGCGTCCCGGCCGTCCCCCCGGAGTTGGGCGCCTGGCCCGACGTGAGAAAGGCGTGCAGACTCGGGTCGCTGGCGAGCACCACGTCGGCGATGACGTCGGCGACCGTCGGGAGTGAGGCGGTGGGCTCGCGGACGCAGCTCAGGGTCAGAGTCAGCGCAACCAGGACACTCGCGCCGCGGACGTGCCGGGCGGGCGGGACGAAACGCATCGGGCTCCCTCGCGTATGGATGGACGACTCGTTAGGGTCCTGCGACGCCCCCAATCTAGGAAACCCGGCCCCCAAAATTCCAATCCGGACCCCGTGACCGCCGCCGTCCTCGCCCTCCTCCAGCTGGCCGTGCCCCCGCCGCGGGGGTTCGTCAACGACTTCGCCAGCGTCCTCGGTCCCGGCGCCGTGGCCCGTCTGGACTCGACGATCGCAGCCCTCCACGCCCGCACCGACGCGGAGATCGCCGTGGTGACGTTGCGTGACCTGGGCGGACGTTCCGCGGCCGACGTGGCGGTCCACATCGGGAGGGAGTGGCGCGTGGGGGCGCAAGGCGAGGCCGGGGACCCGCGCCGCAACCTGGGCGTCGTGATCCTCCTCAAGCCCCTCGAGAACGGCCGGCCGGGGACCGGCGAGCTGTTCATCGCGACCGGCCGGGGCGCCGAGGGCGTGCTGCCCGATGCGCGGGTGGGCCGCATCCGCGACGTGATGACCCCGTACCTCGGCCGCGAGGACTACGCGGCGGGGCTCGCGGTCGGCGTCGACTCGCTGGCGGCCGCGCTCGCGGAGGCAGTGTCGGGAGCCCCCGCGCCGGGCACCGTGGCGCGGCGCACCGGGCCGCTGGTGGCGTTGATCATCGGCGCGATCCTGGTGTTGTTCATCCTGTTTCAGATCATACGGGTGGTCAGCAGCAGCGCCGCGCCGCGGCGGCGGCGGCATCGGCGGCGATTCGTGTGGATCGGCGGGCGCGGCGGTTGGGG
>DASPFU010000063.1:0-9734 GCA_035620935.1 Gemmatimonadales bacterium | reverse complement strand
GACCGCGCGCTCGCCCAGGTGAACAACGACGTGTACGTGATCACCGTCCCGCGCATCGGCGCCGAGGTGCCGACGGTGATGGTCACCAAGCCCGACAGCGCGGCGATGCCGGTGCGCCGGCTCACCGACATCGGCGGCGAGTTCGCCGCCTGGGGCGGCGACGGCCGCACGGTGCACTGGTCGATCGGCAACGCGTTCGTGACCTACCGCCTGGATCGCGCGGCGGCGGTGGACGACAGCCTCGCCCGCGCGGGCGCGGACTCGGGCGGGCGCCGACGCGCGGGCTACCGGCCCGAGGAGCGGCGGATCGTGGTGAGCGCGCCCCGCGACATCCCGCGCGGGACGGTCGTGCTGCGCGGCGCCCGCGTCGTGACGATGCGCGGCACCGAGATCGTCGAGAACGCGGACGTCGTGGTCACCGACAACCGCATCACGAGCGTCGGCCCCCGGGGTGGGGCGCCGGCGGGCGCGCGCGTGATCGACGTGTCGGGGAAGACGATCGTCCCGGGGTTCGTGGACACGCACGCGCACATGTGGAACCTGTGGGGCCTGCACTGGGTCCGCCCCTGGATCTACGCGGCGAACCTGGCGTACGGCGTGACCACGACGCGCGACCCCCAGACCGCGACCACCGATGTCCTCACGTACGGGGACCGCGTCGAGGCCGGGATGATCGCGGGGCCCCGGGTGTATTCGACCGGACCGGGCGTCTTCTGGTTCGAGGGGTTCCGCGACCTCGATCACGCGCGGGACGTGCTGCGGCGCTACAGCGACTACTACGACACCAAAACGTTCAAGATGTACATGGCCGGCAACCGGCGGCAGCGGCAGTGGCTGATCATGGCGGCACGCGAGCTGAAGCTGATGCCCACGACCGAGGGGGGCCTCGACTACCGGCTCAACATGACCCATGCGATGGACGGCTACCCGGGGATCGAGCACACCATGCCGATCATCCCGGCGTACGGGGACGTGATCGAGCTGTTCAAGACGTCGCAGACCACCAACACGCCGACCCTGCTGGTGAGCTACGGCGCTCCGTGGGCCGAGAACTTCTTCTACACGACCGAGAACGTGGCGGGCGACGCCAAGCTGCGGCACTTCACGCCGCTGCCGGAGCTCGACTCCAAGGTCCGGCGCCGCAATCCCGGCCCCGGGCCGGGCGGGTGGTTCCGCGCGGACGAATACGCGTTCCGGCGCCACTCGGCCTGGATCGGCGACCTCGTCCGTGCCGGCGGCCGCGCCGGCGTCGGCAGCCACGGCCAGCTGCAGGGACTGGGCTATCACTGGGAGGTGTGGGCGATGCAGAGCGGCGGGATGAGCGCGCATGATGCCCTGCGCGCGGCCACCATCCTCGGCGCCGAAGCGATCGGCCTGGGGCGCGACCTCGGCTCGATCGAGCCCGGCAAGCTCGCCGACCTCATCGTGCTCGACGCCAACCCGCTCGAGAACATCCGCAACACCAACACGGTCCGGTTCGTGATGAAGAACGGCCGCCTGTACGACGGCGCCACCCTCGACGAGCGCTGGCCGCGCGAGCGCCCGGCGCCCGACGAGCCGTGGCGCCACTCGGCTCCCACGACGTCCACCGGCCTCCGGGGAGGTGCCCAGTGAACGCGCCCAGGCTCGCCGGACGCGCGGGGACGCTCTGCGCCGCCGCCGCCATCCTGGTCCTGACGCCGGCCGCCGGGCAGGCGCCCCGGCCCGGCGCCGACCGCGCCAAGAAGCCGCTGCCGCTCGAGACCGCGCGCCGCTCGACGTTCACGGTGACCCAGGGCACGTGGATGTCGCTCGACGTCAGTCCCGACGGCCGGACGATCGTGTTCGACCTGCTGGGCGATCTGTACACCGTTCCGGTCACCGGCGGGCAGGCGACACGCATCACGGAGGGAATGGCGTTCGACGCGCAGCCGCGCTTCAGTCCCGACGGTGAGACGATCGTGTTCGTCTCCGACCGGAGCGGCGGCGACAACGTGTGGACGATGCGGCTCGATTTCACCGACACGACGCAGGTCACGCAGGGCAATACCAGCCTGTACGTGTCGCCGGAGTGGATGCCGGACGGCGAGCACATCGTGGTGAGCCGGTCGGGCGGCCTGGGCGGCGCCGCGAAGCTCCAGCTGTACCACGTGAAGCGCCAGAGTCCGCTGATCGTGATCCGCGGACAGACGCCGTTCAAGACGCTCGGCGCGGCGCCGACGCCCGACGGCCGCTACATCTGGTACGCCGGTCGCAACGGCGACTGGGCGTACAACGCCATCTTCCCCCAGCTGCAGCTGTTCCGGTACGACCGCGAGACCGGGCTCTCGACCATGATGACGTCCCGCTACGGCTCGGCGTTCCGCCCCGCGGTGTCGCCCGACGGCAGGTGGCTCGTCTACGGGACGCGGGAGGGCGCCGAGACGGGGCTCCGCCTGCGCGACCTCGCGACGGGGGACGAGCGGTGGCTCGCCTATCCGGTGCAACGCGACGAGCAGGAGTCGCGCGCGCCGCTCGACGTGCTGCCGGGATTCAGCTTCACGCCCGATTCCCGGGCGGTGGTCGCGAGCTGGAACGGCGAGATCTGGCGCGTACCGGTGGACAGCGGCGCGCCCGCGAAGATCCCCTTCGAGGCGGAGGTGAAGCTCGAGGTCGGGCCGGAGGTGCGATTCACCAACCGCGTGGACACCGCCGCGATGGTGACGGCGCGACAGATCCGCAACCCCGTCGTGTCGCCCGACGGCCGGCGGCTCGCGTTCACCGCGTTCGACCGTCTGTGGGTGCGGGACCTGCCGACCGGCGAGGCGCGGCGCCTCACCACGGCCACGGTCGGCGAGTTCCACCCCGCCTGGTCGCCGGACGGCGCGTGGGTCGCCTACGTGACGTGGGACGACTCCGCGGGCGGGCACCTGATGAAGGTCCGCGCCGATGGCGCGGGCCAGCCGCAGCGGCTCACCGCCGCCGCCGCGCTCTACTACAACGTCGCCTGGTCACCCGACGGGCGGCGCATCGTCGCGAGCCGCGGCGCGGCGCGGGAGCTGAAGCGCGCCCCGGACATCTTCTTCGGGCCGCTCGGCGGCGAGTTCGTGTGGCTGCCGGCCGCGGGGGGCGAGGTCAGCGTGATCGCGCCGACCGGGAGCCGCGACGCGGCGCATTTCCGCAGTGACGAGCCCGACCGGATCTATGCGTACAGTCCGGCGGAGGGGCTGGTGTCGTTCCGCTGGGACGGCACCGACGTGAAGCAGCATCTCGTGGTGCGTGGGGCCCTGCCGCTGGGGATCGGCAATCCCCATCCCGGGGAGCCGGAGGCGCTGCCGCGGCGGGTCTTCCCGGACGTGGCGGAGGCGGACGCGCCTGGGGTCGCCGAGGGCGGGCCGCAGCCGCCGCCCGCCGGCATGGTGCTGGTGTCGCCGCGGGGCGGGCGGGCGCTCGCCCAGGTCGGGAGCCACATCTACACGGTCGACATCCCCAGGGTCGGCGGTCCGGTCACGTCGGTGTCGGTGGCGACTCCGGCGTCCGCGCCGGTGCCCGTCCGCCAGCTCACCGACATCGGCGGCGAGTTCCCATCGTGGAGCGCCGACGGGAAGCGGGTGCACTGGGCCATCGGCAACGCGTGGTTCACCTACGACCTCGATCGCATCGAGGCGATCGAGGACTCGACGGAGCTGAACGAGCGCGAGACGGTGGGGCGGGCGCTGCGGGTGCGGGCCCTGCTCGACACCCTCAAGGACGCGCGCAAGGCCGCGGACAGCCTCACCAAGGCCAGCGCGCCGGTGCCCGACTCGCTGCGAGGCCGCATCACGCGGCTCGTGGCGGACTCGGTGGCGGCGCGTGCGGATTCGCTGCTGCACGTCGCCGATTCCCTGCGGGCGCGGGCGCACGCGATCCGCGCGCGGGCGGACACGCTCCGGGCCGGGCTCGACACCGTCACGGCCGACACCGCCCGCTACACGCCGCCGGAGCTGCGGATCACCGTGCGCCAGCCGCGCGACGTCCCCCGGGGGACCGTGGTCCTGCGGGGCGGGCGCGTGCTCACGATGAAGCAGCACGAGATCATCGACAGCGCCGACGTGGTCGTCACCGACAACCGCATCGTGGCGGTGGGCCGCACCGGTGCGGTGCAGGTCCCCGCGGGTGCGCGGGTCGTGGACGTGACCGGGAAGACGCTGCTGCCGGGCTTCGTGGACGTCCACTACCACCCGCAGTGGCTGGTGCCCGAGATCCACCCGGAGCAGGTGTGGCAGTATCTCACGCACCTCGCCTTCGGGGTGACGACGACACGCGATCCGCAGACGGGCTCCACCGACGTCCTGAGCTACGCCGATCGGGTGGAGACGGGCGGGATGGTCGGGCCCCGCATCTACTCGACCGGGCCCGGCGTGTTCCTGGGCGAGAACATCCGCGACGCCGACCACGCGACGCGCGTGCTGCGGCGCTACAGCGACTACTACGGGACGATGACGCTCAAGATGTACATGACGGGGAACCGGCAGCAGCGGCAGTGGATCATCCAGGCCGCGCGGACCCTGAAGCTGATGCCGACCACCGAAGGCGGGCTCGACTTCAAGCTCGACCTCACGCACGCGATCGACGGGTATTCGGGGATCGAGCACGCGCTGCCGATCGCGCCGATCCAGCGCGACGTGGTGGAGCTGTTCAAGACGTCGCAGACCACCAACACGCCCACCCTCCTCGTGTCCTACGGCGGACCGTTCGGCGAGAACTTCTTCTACACGCGCGAGGAGGTGCACGATAACCCGCGGCTGCGGCGCTTCTCCCCCGAGGAGAGCGTCGATGCCCGCAGCCGGCGCCGTGGGCCCGGCGCGGGGGGCAGTCCGGGCCAGGCGGGCTGGTTCCTCGAGGAGGAGTACGTCTTCCCGCGGCACGCCCGATTCGTGCAGCAGCTGATGGCCGGCGGCGGGCGGGCCGCGGTGGGCAGCCATGGTCAGTTGCAGGGACTGGGCTACCACTGGGAGCTGTGGGCGATGGGGTCGGGCGGGATGTCGAACCACGACGTGCTGCGGGCCGCCACGGTGTTCGGCGCGGAGGCGATCGGGTTCGGCACCGACCTCGGCACGCTCGAGGCCGGCAAGCTGGCGGACATCCTGGTGCTGGACGCGGACCCGCTGGCGGACCTGCGCAACACCACCAGCCTGCGCTACGTGATGCGCAACGGCCGGCTGTACGACGCCGCGACGCTGGATGAGGTCTGGCCCCGCCAGCAGCGACTGCCTCACCTGCCGTGGCTCGATCAGGAACCGAAAGACCTCAATGCCGGAATTCGGTGACTGACCGCTGACGGCTCAAGGCAGTCGGCAGATGGCGGATGGCAGCCTGTCGCTCGCTGCCGTCAGCCTTCTGCCATCTGCGTCTTCTCGTCTAGCCGAAGACGCGCGCGATCAGGTCGATCACCCACCGCGCCCGCTTGCCGTAGGGCGGGTGGAACAGGCGCGAGATCGCGAGCCCGCGGTCCTCGATCACGGCGCGCTCGTGCGAGAACGCCCGGAAGCCGTGCCAGCCGTGGTAGCTCCCCTGACCGCTCCAGCCGACGCCGCCGAACGGCAGGTCGAGGTTCCCGTAGTGGATGAGCACGTCGTTCACCACGGTCGCGCCGGCGCTGGTCCCTGAGTTCACCCGCTCCACCGCCGCGCGGTCCCGCGCGAACACGTACAGCGCGAGCGGCTTGGGGCGGCCGTTCACGAACGCGATGGCGTCGTCCAGCGTGGCGCAGCGTACCAGCGGCAGCACCGGCCCGAAGATCTCCTCGCGCATCAGCGGCATGTCGGCGGTGACGCCCGCCACCAGCGTCGGCGCGAGGAACCGGGCGGCCGGGTCGCGGTCACCGCCCTCCACGACCGCCGCGCCCGCGGCGACCGCGGCGTCGATCTCACCCGCCAGCCGCCGGTAGGCGGCGTCGTCCACGATGCGGCAGTAGTCGGGGCTCAGGGCGAGCGAGGGATGCGCCCCGAGGAAGCGGCGCAGCACGCGGCGCGACTCGGCGATGAACGGCTCCTCGAGCTCGGGCGGCACGAGCACGTAGTCCGGGGCGAGACAGGTCTGGCCCGCGTTCAGGAACTTGCCCCACATGATCGCCTCGGCGGCCCGCGCCACGTCGGCCGAGCGGTCGAGCAGGGCGGGGGTCTTGCCGCCCAATTCGAGCGTCACCGAGGTGAGGTGCTCGGCCGCGTAGCGCATCACCAGCTGACCGATGCGGGAGCTGCCGGTGAAGAACACGTGATCGAACGGCAGGGACAGCAGCGCCTGCGCCGTGTCCACGTCGCCCAGCACGACGGCCGCCTCTTCCTCGGGCAGTGCCTCGGCCACGACCCGCTGGAGGACGCGCGCCGTGTAGCGCGTCTTCTCCGACGGGCGCACGATGGCGCAGTTGCCGGCCGCGATCGCGGCGACCAGCGGGTTCAGCACCAGGCCGATGGGGTAGTTCCATGGCGCCAGGATGAGCACCACGCCCCGCGGCTCGCAGCGGATCGTGCTGCGCGTGCCCGTCAGGATCCACGGCGTCGTGACGCGCTGCGGGCGCATCCACCGGCGCAGGTGCCGGATCGCATGCTCCACTTCGAGCCGGAAGACGAGCAGCTCGGAGATGTCCGTTTCGGGTGGCGCCTTGCGGAAGTCACGGTGCACCGCCTCGTGCAGCTCCGTCTCGTGGCGCAGCACGGACGCCTTGAGCCGTTTCAGCCGGTCGATGCGCTGCGCCGCCGTGGTGCGCGCCATCGTCCAGCGATGCGCCCGCTGGAGCGCGAACAGCCGCTCGAGCTCGCCCGGGCCGGGCGTGCCGATCGACGGACGCGGCGGGAGGACCACGTCGTGGACGCGCGGGGTGGCGCTCATGGCGCGAGCGCCGCCTGCTGCCGGCGGGCCTCCGCGGCCAGCCGGTCGCACATGATGTCGCACAGCCGGAAGATGTCGTTGCCCGCGAGGCCGTAGTACACGTACAGCCCCTCCTTGCGCCGCTCGAGGAACCGCGCGGCGTGCAGGATCTGCAGGTGCTTCGACACGTTGGCGGGCGACAGGCCCGTCGCCTCCGCCAGCTCGCCCACCGTCCGCGGCGCATCGCGCAGCGCCTGCAGCAGGGTGAGCCGGGCGGGCTCGCCCAGCACCCGGAATCGGTCGGCGACGAGATCGAGCACGGCAGGCGCCAGCGGGGCCGGGCTCATGGCACCGCCACCGGCTCGGGTGCCGGCCGCTCCACGGGCAGGCCCGCCTTGCGCCAGGCCGAGAATCCGCCGACGAGGTTCGCCACGTCGCGGCGTCCGTGCGCCTGGAGCAGGCTGGCGGCGATGGCGGAGCGGGAGCCGCTCTCGCACTGCAGCACGACCGTGCCCGTCACCGGCACCTCGGCCAGGCGGTCGCCGAGGTACCCGAGCGGGACGTTCGGCGCCCCGGGGAGGCGCCCGGTCTCCCACTCGAAGCGGCCGCGCACGTCGATGACGGTAACGTCGCCGGCGGCGAGCCGGCGTTGCAGCGCGTCGGGGGTGATCTGGGCGATGGTCTCGAGCCGCCCGCCGGCCGCACGCCACGCCTCGAGCTCCCGCTCGTCCAGCGCGAGGAACCCGCCGATGCGGTCGAGGCCGATGAGGGCGAGGTCCTTCACCACCTCGTCCACGGCCTGGGCGCGATCGTGGTCCACGATCAGGTAGAAGTCGCGGGTATACGGCACGAGCCAGCCCGCCCACGTCGTGAACGCGCGGTTGAGCGGGATGTTGATGGTGCCCGCCAGGTGCCCCGCGGCGAAATCGGCCGCGGCCCGGGTGTCCACCACGAACGCCCCGCTCCCGACCAGCTCGGTGATCCGCGCGAGGGGGACGCGGGGCGGGCGGCGCAGGGCGCCGAGCAGCCGCGGCCCGTCGCGGTTGATGCGCTTCATCTCGGCGAAGTACTTCGGCGGCTCGGGCTGTCCCGCGAGCACCTCCTGCACGAACGCACGCTCGTCGTCGATGCGCAGCGCCCAGTTGGCGATCCGCTCGTAGCCGAGCGTGCTCGACGGCACGGCACCGAGCGCCTTGCCGCACGCCGATCCCGCGCCGTGCCCCGGCCAGATCTGCAGGTGGTCGGGCAGGCGGCGGAACGCCTGGAGCGACTGGAACAGCTGGCGGGCGCCGCGCTCCATCGTGCCCTCGAAGCCCGCGGCGCGCTCCAGCAGGTCGGGGCGTCCCACGTCGCCCACGAACACGAAGTCCCCGGTGAGCGCGCCCATCGGCACGTCGGTGGCCGGCGTGTCGGTGACGACGAAGGTCATGTGCTCCGGCGTGTGGCCGGGGGTGTGGCGGGCCTCGATGCGGATGTTGCCCACCATGAACGTGTGCCCGTCCTTCATCAGGACGGCGCCGGCCCCCCCCGCGAAGCCGTATGCCCAGTCGGGACCGCCCTCGTCCGAGAGGTAGAGCCGCGCGCCGGTGCGGTGCGCCAGCTCTCGCGCCCCCGACACGAAGTCGGCGTGGATGTGGGTTTCGGTGACGTGGGTGATGCGCATCCCCTCCGCTTCCGCCGCCTCGATGTACTGGTCGACGTCGCGGTTCGGATCCACGATCAGCGCCTCGCCGGTCGCGGCGCAGCCGATGAGATAGCTGGCCTGGGCGAGGGTGTCGTCGTAGAAGCGCTTGAGCAGCATGTCAGACCTCCGTCACGAGACGCTCTGCGCCACGGGGTGGGGCAGGAACACCGCGCGGTTCCGGTAGAGCATGAACGATCCCATGAGCAGGAGCACGACGGCGAACGCGCGCCGCAGCGTCCGGGCGGGGATCCGCCCGGCGAGCCGGCTGCCGGCGAGGATCCCGGCGACGGCGCAGGCCGTGAAGCCGAGCATGAATCCCCAGTCGACGGCGATCTGGTCGAGATATCCGATGAAGCCGGTGAGCGCGTTGATGGCGATCACGGCGAGTGACGTGCCCACCGCATGGTGCATCGGCAGGCGGCCGAGCACCACGAGCGCCGGCACGATCAGGAACCCGCCCCCGACGCCGACCAGTCCCGTCAGCACGCCGATCACGAGCCCGTCGAGGGCGGTGAGGAGGAAGTGACGGGGGGGGTGCACCGCGGCGGTGGCGGCCGTCGCGTCGGCGGGCTCGCGCGATCCGCGCACCATGAAGCCCGCGGCGAGCAGCATCACGATCGCGAACAGCGTCAACTGGACCGGGCCGCTCACCAGGGTGGCGAGGCGGGTGCCGGCGAGGGTGCCGGCCACGCCGGATGCGGCGAAGATCGCGGCGCGCCGGAGACGGACGTTGCCGAGGTGGCGGTGTCCGATCGCGCCGATCGCGCTCGTCACGCCGACCACTGCCAGACTCATCCCGATGGCCTCCTTCGGGTCGTACCCGGCGACGTACACGAGGATCGGGACCGTGAGGATCGACCCACCGCCCCCCAACGTCCCCAGGACCATGCCCATCAGCGCCGCGAGGCCGTATCCCAGCAGGTCCACCATCCTCCAGATATGTTCAACTATAAGAGAGAATAGTTGTGCATGGCGCCCGGGTCAACCCCCGCGGTCACCGCACCGGGGAGCCCAGCGGCACGTCGCGATCCGGGTGGATGAGCACGATATCGACCAGGTCCTGCTCGCTCAGGATCACGCCGAGCGTGAGGACCTCCGAGTCGAAGTCGGCGATCTGGCGCGGCGGCAGGTTCACCACGCCGAGCACCAGCTTGCCCAGGAGTTCCGGGGGATCGTAGTGCTTCACGATCTGCGCGCTCGAGCGCTTGACGCCGAGCGGCCCGAAGTCGATGCGCAGCTTCCA
>DASPFU010000062.1:0-22591 GCA_035620935.1 Gemmatimonadales bacterium | reverse complement strand
GTCCCAGATCAGGCGCTGCAACTCGGCTTCGCGGACGTGCTCGTCCGCATCCGACATCCACATCTCGTTGGCGATCCCGCCGCCCATGGTGACCTCCTGGCAGGGGGTATCGCGGCCACCGGGGCGGTGGTCGTGTAACAGTAATACTGCGCCCGACGGGAGGGTGACGGCAAGGGGCTACACCGCCGCGCCCGCCAGCTCCGCCAGCGCCTCGTGGAAATCCGCAACGATCTGGTCGGGATCCGACACCAGCCCGCGGTCGGCGGCGATGCCGATGCGGACGCGTCCCACGTAGCTGAAGATGCTGACGCCGAGGCTCAGGCGGCCGGATTGCGGCACCCAGAAGACCACGTCGTCGATGCGGCTGCCGCAGAGGTAGAGGTGCTCGCGCGGCCCCGGCACGTTGGTCATCACCGCCGTGGCCTTGCTGCCGAGCAGCCGCACGACGCCGGCCTCGACCAGCCCGGACGTGGCGCCGAACACCCGCAGCAGGGTGTAGACCACCATCGCCTCGGCCGAGCGCTTGATCCGGTCCATCCGCCGCTTCAGCTCGCGCAGGCGCTCGAGCGGACTCGCCGGGCCGATGGGGAGCGGCAGGAACACCAGCCCGAACCGGTTGCCGAGAGTGGCCGGGTCGGCTTCGGTGCGCAGGTTGACCGGGACCACGGCGCGCACGTCCATCCCGGCGGGCACGGCGTGGTGGCGCGACAGGTAGCGGTGGAGCGCCCCGGCGACCGCGGTGAGGAGCACGTCGTTGACCGTACTGGCGAGGGCCTTCCCGGTGCGGCGCACGTCATCGAGCGGAATGGGGTGCGACCAGGTGACCAGCTTCTCGACGCCGAGCCGGCCCTTGAGCCGGGTCTGCGGATCGAACGACATGAAGGCGAGCCTCCCCAGCGTGGCGGCGGCGCTGCCGAGCGCCCGCACGTAGCCCGCCGGGCCGATCGGCTTGCCGACGGCCTTGGGGATGGCCGGGGTCAGCGCCGCGGCGCCGTTGGGGCTGGGCTCGGCGAGGCTCAGGAGCAGCCGGACCAGAGCCACACCGTCGCCGATGCAGTGGTGCAGCCGGGCGACGATGGCGGCCCCGCTGCCGAAGTTCTCGACGTAGTGGAACTCCCACAGCGGGCGGGAGTGGTCGAGCGGCGCGCTCATCACCGTGCTGACGAAGCCCTGGAGCGCGCGCTCGTCGCCGGGATCCGGCAGCCGGGCGCGGCGCAGGTGCTCCTCGAGCCGGAACGCTTCGTGCGGCACCCAGCGGGGGAGCCCGAGCCGCCAGAAGGACTCCTCGGATCGCTGGCGGAAGCGCTCGTGGACGAGGAACCGTTCCTCGAGCAGCTGCCCGAAGCGCGCGAAGTCCACGGGGTCGTGGAGCATCAGGACCCCGACCACGTTCATCCGGTTCGTCGGGCTGTCCATCCGCAGCCACGCGCTGTCGGCGGCGGCGAACGCTCGCGTCCCGCCTGCGGCCATAGCCTCGATCCTCCCCTACAGAACTTGGATTGGAGACACGTCCGAGGCAATCACGGACCTTCATCGTCACTTCACGTCCCGGCTCCTTCACGCGGTTCGCGGCGACACATACCTTTCCCGCGAACCCGTACTGGCGTGGCCGATCCATGTTCATTCCCAGCATGCTGCTCCGGCAGCTCTACACCAACGCCAGCCTGCGCAACACGCCGGCCGGTGTCACCTTCTCGCTCAAGAACCGGCTGAGCGACGCCGTCGTGACCGCGGTCGAACGCGTTGCCCTGGATGGCGTGGACGTGCCGCCGGAGCGCATCGCCATCGACGCGGGCGAGGAGGTCCATCGGCTGCTGGCGTCGATCACCGCCGACACCCCCCTCGAGTTCCCGTTGCGCCGCATCGTCGACATCCACTGCACGCTGCCGGCCCTCGCCGACGGCAAGCACACCGTCGAGGTGGTGGTGCGGACGCGGCCCTTCGGCGAGATCAAGCTCAGGGTCGAGGACGCGATCTCGGCCCAGACCCGGCACCTGACCCGCATCCCGCGCAGCCGGACCGACGACTACTCCAGCGATGCGGTGCACGAGCGCCAGGCGTTCGTGGAGCGCTTCGCCGGCGCGACGCTCGATCACGTGCGCCGGTTCTCGTTCGACGCGCACGCCGCACAGGGGAACTGCGAGCACTTCTCCGGCGTGGCGCAGATCCCGCTCGGGTTCGCGGGCCCGCTGCGGGTCAACGGGGAGCACGCGCAGGGGGACTTCCTCGTCCCGCTCGCGACCAGTGAGGGGACCCTGGTCGCGTCGTACGACCGGGGGATGAAGGTGCTCAATCTCTCGGGAGGCGTCACCTGCACGGTGGTGGGCGATGCGATGCAGCGCGCGCCGGTGTTCGTGTTCCGCGACGCGCGCGGGGCGCGGGACTTCGTGAAGTGGGTGCAGGCGAACCGGCCGAAGATCGCGGAGGAAGCCGAATCCACCTCCCGCGTCGCCAAGCTCCAGGAGATCGACTGCTATCTCTCCAACAAGTTCGCGTACCTGCGGTTCAATTTCTCGACCGGTGACGCCGCCGGGCAGAACATGGTGGGGCGCGCCACGTTCGCGGGCTGCTCGTGGATACTCGACAACTATCCCGGAGTGGAGCGCTTCTACCTGGAGTCGAACTTCGCCACCGACAAGAAGGCATCCCAGATCAACATCATGCGGACGCGCGGCAAGCGGGTCACGGCCGAGGCCGTGGTGAAGCGCGACGTCCTGATCCAGCAGATGCGGGTCGAACCGGAGACGCTCGCGTACCACTACAACGTCGCGAACCTCGGGTCGATCCTCTCCGGGGCGAACAACAACGGCCTGCACTCGGCGAACGCCATCACCGCGATGTTCATCGCGACGGGACAGGACGTCGCCAACGTCGCCGAATCGTCGGCGGGCCTGATGTACGCCGAGCTGACGCCCGAGCGCGACCTCTACCTGTCGCTCACCATCCCGTCCCTGATCGTGGGGACCCACGGGGGCGGGACGGGGCTGCCCACCCAGCGCGAATGCCTGGCCGTGCTGGGCTGTGTGGGGAAGGGGAAGGTCCAGAAGCTGGCCGAGATCATCGCGGGTGTCGCCCTGGCGGGGGAGATCTCGCTCGCGGCGGCGATCTCGTCGGCCGAGTGGGTCTCGTCGCACGAGCAGTACGGGCGCAACCGGTGAGCCCCAGGGGGGCGCCCCCGCTGGCGCGGCCGCCCGGTCTCGTACGGCGGTTCTTCACCACGCAGCGCCACCTGCTCGGGCTGCTGACCGGCGCGTTCGTGGCGGAGGTGCGGCGTCGGCGCGACGACCGCGGCGGCGTCGGGCTGCTGCCCGCCACCATCCTCGCCGGCCTGCTCCGCCCGTTCCTGATGTCGGAGCTCCGGGACAAGCCGTTCCCCATCCAGCTGCGCCGCCGCCTCGAGATCCTCGGTCCGACGTACATCAAGCTCGGCCAGGTGCTGAGCCTGCGCGAGGACATCCTCCCCAAGCCCGTGACCGACGAGCTGCGCCTGCTGCTCAGCCGCCTGCCCGCCGTGCCGATGGACGCGGTCCGCGCCATCGTCGAGCGGGACCTGGGCCGCTCGCTCGAGGCGATGTTCGTGCGGGTGGAGGAGGAGCCGCTCGGGTCGGCGTCGATCGCCCAGACCCACCGTGCCACGACCCGCGAGGGGGACGCGGTCGTCCTCAAGGTGGTGAAGCCCGGGATCCGGGAGACCCTCGAGCGGGACGCCCGGCTGCTCGCGCTGCTGGGCTGGCTGCTCGACCTCGCCTTCGCGCGCTACCAGCCGCGCAAGATGATCCGGGAGTTCACCGACTACACGCTGCGCGAGGTGGACCTGCGGCGCGAAGCGGACAACGCCGCCACCTTCGCTGCCAACTTCGCCGACCAGCCCGACATCGCATTCCCGAAGATCTACCGCGAGTACTCGGGCCGCAGTGTGCTGTGCATGGAGTTCTTCGACGGACCCACCCCCGAGGCGCCCGAAGCGATCGCCCTTTCGGAGGACGACCGCCGATACCTCACCGATCTCGGCGCGCTTGCGATCATCCGGATGCTGTATCGCGACGGCTTCTTCCACGCCGACCTGCACCCCGGCAACCTGGTGATCCTGCGCCGCGACGACCGGCTCAAGGTGGGGTTCATCGACCTCGGCATGGTGGGCCGCCTCGACGAGGAGCTGCGGCGCACCCTGCTGTTCTACTACTACTCCCTCGTGATGGGCGACGCCGAGAGCGCCGCGCGCTATCTCTCGGCCGTCGCCGAGACGGGGCCGGGCGGTGACCCGGTGGGGTTCCGGCGCGAGGTGGCGGAGATCTCACAGCGCTGGCGCCTGGCGCCGTCGTTCGAATCGTTCTCGCTCGGCCAGCTGATCCTCGAATCGGTCACGCGGGGCGCCCAGTACGGGATGTACTTCCCGGTCGAGATGGTGCTGATGGTGAAGGCCCTCGTGACCTTCGAGGGCGTGGGGCACGTGCTGCTGCCCGGGATGGACGTCGCGGAGCTGTCGCGGCGTCACATCCGGCGCGTGTTCCTGCAGCAGTTCAGCCCGATCCGGCTGATCGAGGAGACGATCCGCGGCGCCCCCGACGTCGTGGACGCGATGGTCAAGATGCCGCTGCTCATGACCGAGGGGCTGCGCGTGCTCGAGAAGGCGGCGCGCCGTCATCCCGAGAACCCGCTCGCCGGCCTGCGCGGGACGCTGCTCGCTGGGTCGTCGCTGGTCGCGGGGGCGGTGGTGCTGGGGTTCGGGGGCCCGTGGCCGGTCTGGGCGGCGTTGTTCGTCCTGGCACTGCTGCTGGCGGTGCGGAAAGGCGCCTGAATGATGCGCAGATGGCCGACGGCAGATGGCAGCAGGCCCTCTGCCGTCAGCGTACAGCCTTCTGCGATTCGCTATCCGGTCAGGTTCCGGTCGACCCGCGCCAGCGCCGCGTCGAGCCGCCGGGCCACGTCCGTACTCATCGGGATGCGGAACTCCTGGGTGCCCGTGTTCGCGATCTCCTCGTCCAGATCGAGCCCGGTCCACACCGTACGCGCCGAGTCGCGCAGCACGTCTTCGCGCAGCGTGAGCCCGTGCTTCGCCAGGACCGGGCCGAGGCCCTCCGCCCGGCGGAGCAGGTCCCGCCGCGTGGCCTGGTAGGCCAGTTCGCACACGGCGCGCCGGGACGACAGGCTGAAGATGTTGGAGAAGAACATCTCGTAGAGATCGCGCTCCGGCTCGAACAGCAGGAAATCCGCGTTGGCGTACCGCGCCTCGTAGGCGGCGAAGCCGGCCTGGAGGCGCGAGTGGATCATGGTGCGGAACGTCTGCGAGATGAGCGTCGGCAGGCCGTGCCGCACGAGCACGCCCCTGGGCAGGAGCCCGGACCTGGTGCCGGCGGACGTGTCGACCGGGACGATGGGGTTCACGCACAGCACCAGCTCGCAGCCCGCGTCGAACGCGACCGAGGCGTGCACCGTCTTGAGGAGCACGCCGTCCACGCACTGCCTGCCCTCGATCCAGACCGCGGGATACACGCCGGGAAGGGCGGTGCTCGCCTGGATCGCGGTGGAGATGGGGACATGGTCCCACGGGGCGTCGCCGAACCGGATCGGCTCGGCGGTGCCGAGGTCGGTGGCGACGATGATCAGGCGGTGGCGCAGCTTGCGGAAGTCGTCGGTGCGACCGTGGCGGGTGAACGCCTTGTGAATCGTCCTGCGGATCGGCTCGTTGTCGAAGATCGCGACGGGTATGGCGGCCGCGAAATGCCGCAGAGCGCGCAGCACGCTGCGGCGCCGCACGAACGAATTCACCGCCTCCCCCAGCAGGCGGGGGACCTGGAGCGCCCGCGAGATCCACTCGCGGTAGGCGGGCACGAAGAACACCTGCGGGAGGAACGGATCGTCGTCCACCCGGGTGGCCACCGAGCGGAGCAGGTGGGCCACCGGCATCCGGTTGGCGAGCGCGGCGGCGATGACGGAGCCCGCGCTCACGCCGACGTACATGCGCGCGTCGGTGAGATCGAGTCCCTCGATCGCTTCCTCGAGGGCCCGGAGGGCGCCGATCTCGTACATGGCGCCGACCGGACCCCCGCCGGCCAGGGCGATCCCGATGCGGGGCGCCCCGGCCGCGCCGTTCCCGCGGTGCGGGGACACGGCGTTACTCCGCGTGCGCCGTTTCCAGGTGGGCCTTGGCCCGGTGCGTACCGGAGCGCTCGACGGCGCGGGTCAGCTCCTCGACCCGCCGGGTGAGGACCTGGATCTCCCGCCGGGTCGGGACCCCGAGACGGTGCAGCGCGGCGGCGATCGCGTCATTGATCGGCTCCGTGACGCGATGGCTCACGCGGCCGGTCACCTTGCCGACGGCGGTGCCTACGTCCTCCCGCGCTCCCTTCACGCCGTCCTTCATGGTGTCGAGCATGTCCGCGAGCCGCTTGCGGTTCTTCGTCTCGTAGGTCCGGCCTTCCTTCACCAGCCTGCCGAACAGCTTCTCGCTGTCGGTGACGAGCTTGCCGCCCCGGTCTTCCGCGACCGCCAGTGCGCCGACGCCCGCCAGCCAGACGCTGCGCGCCGACTCGGTCAGCTTCGCCGGCACCAGCATCCTGCCGTTTTTCTTCGTTTTCTTGGTCGTCATGGTTTCCCCCGCTTCTCAGGTTGCCCCCGGGCGTGGCCCGGGGGGTTCCTCGTGGTTGCCCTGTGCCCCCGTGGCGTGGCCGCGGGGTTTAGTCCACCCGTTTCGAGCTCCGGGATCGCGCTCGCGGCTTGCGGGCGCCGTTCCGGCCCTCGATCTGCGCCAGCGAACGCTCCAGCTCGTCGAGCCGGCGCCGCAGGACGTCCATCTCGGTGCGCGCCTCGTGCAGCGGCTTCACCTGTTCGACCAGGTGTCCCACGCGGCTCTGGATCTGCTCGACCCCCCGCGACAGGGCGCGCTCCCCGCGGCGGATGATGTCGTGGAACAACTCGCTCGGCAGCGACGACACGCCCCGCCGCTCTTCCTCGAGGATCACCTGCGCCAGCGTCTGGGCGGTCACGTCCTCCCCGGTCTTGGCGTCGACCACCTTGAGCCGCTGGCCATCGCGGACCCACCGCCCGACCTCGTCGAGCGACACATACCGCGCCTCTTCGGTGTCGTACAGCTTGCGGCTGCCGCCACCGTAGCGCTTGATCAAGCGCACCATCCCTGCCGTCGTGTTGGCCACAGACGAAGCCTATACCGCACTGCGGCAAAAGTCAACGGCGCCATGTCGCGGCGCGGCAATGCGCTACCGGAGGGCGGGCGCCGCCGCCAGCTCGCGTCCCAGGGCGGAGAGGGCGGGCAGGGTCGTCGGGGGCACGGGGCGGAGGGGCACGGGGATGAGCGGCGGGTCGCCGGCGAGGAGGTCGCCCAGCTCGCGCAGGCCGCGCGCGTCGCGTTGTCCCAGCCAGGCGACGAGGCCGACACCCGGGACCAGCGGCGCCGGGAGGCCGGCGGGGAGGGTGACGGGCGGGTGGACCTGGTTCACGACGACGGCGGCGAGCCGGTGTCCCGCTTCCCGCAGCCGACGCGCGAAGAACAGCGTCTCGGGGGTCCGTTCGACGCCGGTGCCGGCGACGAGCACGAAGCCGGTGCCGGGGCCCCGCAGCAGCTGTCGGACGGCCAGCGCGCGCTCGCGGAACCCGGCGTACAGCGGACCAAAGGCCTGGAAGAACTCGGCCATGTCGCTCAGCAGGCCGAGGCCGACCAACCGGTCGAGCAGCCGGGCGACGCCGCGCGCGGCGGCCCCGCCGCGCAGGCGGCCTTTCCCTGAGAACCACGGGGCGAGGGCGATGCGCAGCGCGCCCGAGTCGAGGAACGCGACGATGCGATCGGGAGCCTCGAGGAAATCGATCGCCTGCTGCGTGGGGGGCGTATCGAGGATCACCCGGTCGTAGCGGCCCTGGGCCGAGACTTCGAACAGCCGCTCGACGGCCATGTACTCGAGGGTGCCCGCGAGGTGGCCGGCGAGGTGCTGGTAGAAGCGGTTGTCGAGGATCCGGCTGGCGGCCACAGCGTCGGGGGCGTAGCGCCGCACCAGGTCGTCGAAGGTGGCGCGGGCGTCGAGCAGGCTGACCTCGAGCAGACCCGGCCCCTCGAGCGGGACGGTGACGGGCCGGTGCCGGGCGGCATCGCCGACCCCGAGGGCGTCCTTCAGGCGCAGCGACGGATCGAACGTCATCACCAGGGTCCGCGCGCCGGCTTCGGCCGCGGCGAGACCGAGCGCGGCCGCGAGGGTGGTCTTGCCGACGCCGCCGGCGCCGACCACCACCAACAGCGGTGTGCCACGCGCCCCGGCGGTCACCGCTCCTCCAGCGGCGCGAGCGCGCCGGCGAGCGCGTCGGCCACCATCGTGACGAGCGGGGGGCCGGGGGATTCCGCGAACAGGGGGATCCGCGCGAGCGGCCCCTGCCACGCCGCCGTGAGCCGCTCCAGCTCGCGCTCGTTCATCGCGCGCCGTTGCCGCCACAGCTCGAGGGCCTGTTCCACCCCTCCCCCGTCCCCCGTCCCCCGTCCCGGGGGTGGGGAGGGGAGCGGCGGATAGAGCGCATTCACCGCCACGAGATCCGGCGTCCGCCCCAGCCGCTCCCGCATCATCACGAACAGCTCCAGCGCCTCCTGCACCGGCATCTCCTCGGCCAGCGCGGTGACGACCACCGCAGTGCGGGCGGGATCACCGACGAACTCGGCGACCTCGCCTGCCAGCCGTCCCAGCGGCCCGGCGCCGATCGCCTCGGTGACGAGCGCGGGGGCGGCGAGGAGTCCGACGCCGTGGCCGGTGGCGGGCGCGTCCACGATCACGACGTCAGCGCGCGGCTTGACCTCGTGGCGTACCAGGCGCAGGCTGTGCCCCAGTATGGCGAGCTCCTTCACGCCGGGGGCGCCATCCACGAAGTGGCGGAACACCGGGCTGGCGGTCACCGCGCGAGCGAGCGGCGCGATCTTGAGGCGGTCGCGGACCAGCGCTTCCATGACGGCCTGGGGCCGGAGGTTGAGGAGGTGCAGGTGGGGGCCGGCGGCGACCGGCTCGCCGGCGGACGGCGGCACATCGAGGAAGCGGTGCAGCGGCTCGCGGCCGTCGAGCTCGAGCAGGACCACCCGCCGGTCGCGGGCGGCGAGGAGCCGGGCGAGGGCGGCGGCGACCGTCGTCTTGCCGACGCCGCCCTTTCCCGTCACCACGATGAGCTGCGCGCCGGGGAGCCCTCCCGGCCCCCGGCCGCGACGGCGTCTCACCAGGTCTCGAGGATGCCGCGGGTGACGTGATCCGCGATCGCCATGATCGTGATCATCGGGTTCACGCCCGTCGACGTGACGCAGGCACTGCCGTCGGCGACGTAGAGCCCGCGCACCTCGTGCGTCTCGCCCATCTCGCCCACCGCCGAGGTGGCGGGGTACCTTCCCATCGCACAGCTCGCCATCTGGTGGAACGTGATGTAGGACATGCGGCACTTGGTGTAGCCGCGCCGGTCGGCGTCCGCGCCGAAGCGATCGAGCCAGCCGGGCGACCCCGGGCGCACGCGGGCGGGCGGCGTCTGCACGCTGAGGACCTCGGTCGCGCCGGCGGCGGCGAGCAGCTCGGCCGCACCGCGCACGGCGCGGCGCACGTGGCTGACGTCGTGCGTGGACAGCTCGTAGTGGACGCGCGGTCGGCCGTCACGCCCGACCGCGACGCGTCCGGCGTCGCGGTCGCGCAGCAGGATCCCCACCATGCCGAGGTGCCCCAGGCGCGAGAGGTCGTCCTTCATCTGGGTTGGGCTGTCCCATCCCCAGGCGCTCGCGGGCATCGCGAAGTGGATCGGCACCGTCTCGAACTTGGCGCCGTACCCCGCACCGTCGAGATCGGCGAACTGGTCGGAGTAGCGGGTCTGGATCGTGCCGCTCCACGGCTCCACCCGCTCCGGGAAGAACGCGAGGACGCCGGTGCCGGGATGCAGCCGCAGGCCGCGCCCGATGTTGGGGTTCTCGAGTCCCGAGCGGCGGAGCATCGCCGGTGTGTAGATCGTGCCGCAGGCGACGATCACCTTGCGGGCGCGCACCGTGAGGCGGTGCGTGCGGCCGTCGGGGGCGCGCACGGTCCCCTCGGCACCCGTGGCGCGGCCGCGCTCGATCAGGACGCGCGACACATCGCAGTGCGGCACGAGCCGCGCGCCCGCGGCGGCGGCGTCACGCAGGTAGTGCGACGCGGTCTTGGCGTCGTGGCGACAGCCGTAGCCGCAGTAGCCGCACTCCAGGCCCTCGCGGCAGTCCCGCACCGCGCGGGTCATCGTGTCGACGTGCCACCCGAGCCGGCGGCAGGCGGACTCGAACATCTGATCGCGGCGTCCGGGCGTGGACCAGCGGGTCCCGACGTTCGCCCGGGCCCACACGCGGTCGAGCGAATCGCGGAAGCGGTCGCTCGTGAACAGCGGCAGCCCCGAGCGGTCGGCCCACTCGGCCCGCGTGCGCTCGGGGAGCTTGAAGCTGGTCGCGTAGTTGATGACGGTGCCGCCGCCGAGCGCGCTCCCCGCCAGGATCGGCAGCGACCCGCTCTGCGTCATGATGAGGCCGTGGTCGAGATAGTACGACCCGAACGCCTCGCCCTCGATCTGCGTGAGGTCGGCCGCTCCGGGATTGGGGCCCTTGTCGAGCACCACCACGCTGCGGCCCGCCTCGGCGAGCAGGGCCGCGGCGACGCCACCGCCCGCGCCCGACCCCACGATCACCACGTCGCAGTCGAGCGTGGTGTCGCCGTCCACCGGATGGACGGGGAGCGGCGTGAGGCCGTGTGCCGGCTGGGGCAGGGGCCCCGGGTAGCCGGCGGCGCGCCACGCCGGGTGCGAGCCGTTCCGGACGGGCCAGCCGTAGAACGAGACCTGCACGAGACGCTTCAGCGCCTGGAACCCGGCGCGCTTGAGCGCGAGGCGCGAGTGCGCCCAGCTGCGCAGCACGGCGAGGCGGTCCTCCGGTGACAACCGGTCGAAGGCCCCGAGCCGCCCGCTGAGGAGCAGGTTGGCGGCCGGCTGGCCGAGCATGCCGAGCAGCAGGTCGAGGCGCGCCCGCGCGTCGGGGTCTTCGATCAGCCCGATGAGCTGCTCGACCCGGTCGATGGTGCGCGCTTCGGTGGCGCTCAGCGCGAAGAACCCGGTGGGATCGTCGGCGCGCTCGACGCGCGGGATGAGCGTCTCGCACACCGCGGCGAGCACGGCGCGATGGGATGGGGACAGCGAATCGTGCGACGGCACGGTCGGGTCCTGCGTGACGAGTCAGAGTGCGCCGGCCCGGTTCGGCCGACGGCGGGGGTCCTCTCTAACTCTAGACGGTCGGGGACCCTGCCGGGAGGCCCGAGCGGCCGCCCGACGCGAGTCAGTCAGTGGGGGCGAAGCCGAGCCGCCACGCTACCGCCGCGAGCGCAGCGGCAGGGGCGGGCGCGGCCGTGGCGCGGATGCGATGGAACACAGTCTGCGCCTCCCAGGGGATGTGGCCGCCGAGGAGCTCGAGCAGGTCGGAGAGATCCAGCACGCGCTCGACGGCCGGCGGCGAGGTGTCGCGGCGCAGGGCGTGCACGGCTGCCACGAGGGCGTCCTTCGCCAGCCGATCGAGCGGCCGCCCCGCGGCCAGGGCCCCGGCGGCGTGCGGTGCGAGCAGGTGCTCGGTCAGTGACCGACAGAGCGCCGCGACGACGACGGCACGCTGCCGGTCGGGGAGATCCGCGACGCCGAGGCGTGCGGGTGGGCCGCCCGGGGCCGCCACCTCCACGGCCAGCACACCGGGGCGGGTCGGGTGCACGGTCACCGTACACGTGTCGGTCCGACCCGTGCGGCCATGGGTCAGCACCACACCGTCCGCGGTCTCGTGGACCCGCACCCCCGGTGCCTGCGCCGCCTCGGGTGCGACCCCGAGATGGCGGGCAGCGGCGTACCCCGCGGCGACCCGCAGCGACGGCGGTACGCGGGGGCGGACGGCGTCCTCGAACAGCTCGCGTCCCGAGGCACCCTGCGGGTCGTTCGTCGGGACGCGCGCCAGCCGCTCCAGGAACCCGGTCTCGAGGCGGGACCGATCGCCACCGGCCAAGTCGATCGCGTGCGCCGCATAGCGGAGCACCTGCCGCGCCTCGAGCCCCGCGACGTCGTCGAAGAACCAGCCGCACGACGTGAACATCCGCAGCGCGTCGCACTCGAGCTCGAGCAATTCCCGCGCCCGGATCGCGCCCCCCGGGGCGCCGCCCGAGCGGAGCCGCGCCGCGACGAAGCGCCCGATCTCGGACTCGGCCGCGCCGACCACGGCACCGTAAGCGTCCCGCGCGTCCCACGGCGCGCCGAGGAGCGGCGCCGCCTCGCGCTCGAACAGCGCGTGCAGCTCGCCGGCGAGCCAGTCGAGGGCGGCGCGCAGCGGCGCGCGCCAGCGCTGGTGGCGCAGCAGATGTGGCTCGGCGCGGCAGCCGCAGTCGGCCCGCCACCGCTCCACCCCGTGCTCGCAGCTCCAGGAGCTGGGCGCGACCAGCTCAACGTCCTCGCGGGGGGCGGTGCGCGCGAGCGCGGCGGCGCAATTCTCGATGCGGACGTCGGCCCGCGTCGTCAGGTCGGCGAACAGCGCCGCGACCGCCATCTCCCCGAAGCGGTGATGGTGGCCGTAGGTCTCGCCGTCGGTCGCCACGACGACGGTGCCCGGCGGGCCCGCCAGCAGCCGCTCGGCCCAGTGGCGCCCGTCCCGCACCAATGGACCGAACGCGACGTCGTGCGAGATCGCGCCGTCGTAGACGAAGACGGCGATGGTCCGCCCGCCGGGTGTGCGGTAGCGGCCGGGCAGGCCGCCCTGCGGCGCGCGGCCCACCTGGCGCGGGGCGAGGATGGTGAAGGCGATGCCTTCGGCGGCGAGCACGTCGAGCGTCTCCGGGTCCACCGCCGTCTCGGGGAGCCACATGCCCTCCGGCGCGCGGCCGAAGCGGCGCCGGAAGTCGGCGATGCCCCAGCGCACCTCCGTCACCTTCTCGCGACGGCTGGCGAGCGGCAGGATCACGTGATGGTAGGGCGTCGCGAGCGCGTTGCCGAACCCCAGGCGGTCACGGCTGGCGGCGTCGGCCGCCAGCACCGCGGCATAGGTGTCCGGCGCCTCGTGCTCGAGCCACTCGAGCAGCGTCGGGCCGAAGTCGAAGCTCATCGCGTCGAGGGTGTTGACGACGCCAGCGATGCGGCCGTCGGGGGCGAGGAGCCGCGCCGCGGTGACGGCGCGGTAGCACTCGCGCTCGATGCGCTCGTTCCAGTCGTGGAACGGCGCGGCCGACGGCTCGGCCTCGACCTCGTCGAGCCACGGGTCCTCGCGCGGCGGCTGGTAGAAATGCCCGTGGACGATCACCGAGCGCGTGATCGACCTCATCGCGCGGTCGCCGCACCCGTGCCGACTCCGGCGGCGTCGGCGACGGCCGCGAGAACGTCGGGGAACGGATTGTCGTGGCGCACCAGCTCCTCGGCGAGCCGTGCCGCCCCGGCCAGCGCCTCACCGCCGGCCCCGAGCGCGGCCACCAGCCGCTCGGCCCCGTCGCAGTGCTCGGCGAAACGGCGCTCCGCGTAATCGCCCGCGGCCCCCGTGGAGACGATGAACTCCCAGTCGGAGGCCTGCGCGAGAAGCAGCTCGCGCGCCGCCTGCGCGAGCACGGGGTGCGCCGCCGGGGTGGCCAGCGCGGCCGGCACCGCGTCCCAGAAGGCGTCCTCCAGCGGCCAGAGGCGCCGCCACATCGCCTCCGTGCCCGGATTGAGCCACATGCTGTCGTCGCCATTGGCCCCCCACGACCCGGCTGCGAAACGCAGTGTGGTGCGGGCGGGATGCTGCGTGAGGTGTGTACCGGCGGTGACGGGTCGGACTTCGGGCCGGTGACGGAGGTCGCGGTACAGGCTCCCGAGGAACTCGACGCCCTCGAACCACCAATGGCCGAGCAGCTCCGTATCGAACGGCGCGACGACCAGTCCGCCCGCGACGCGCGGGCGGCTGCCGGCGATGCCCGCGAGCAGATCGGCGAAATGTGACGCATGGAGCTGGGCCCGTTGCCGCGCGGCCTGCGGCTCGTAGGGCCGCTTGGCGCCGAGGTCCACCTCGGATCCGGTGACCCGCCACAGCTTGAGGCCACCGGGCCAGCGGATCTTGTGGAACTCGAGATACCACTCGTCGCCGGGGTAGCCCTGCTGGCGGCTCCACACCTGGAGTGAGGAGCGGGGGTCGCGCACGAGCGCGGCGACCGGGGGAGCGCCGCGGGGCGCCCCGACCCGGTACGTCCGGTAGGGCGAGTGCTCCACGGGGCCGGTCGCCTGGGCCGGGTGGTGGTCGTGACGCTCGGCGTCGAACCGCTCCGCCCCCAGCGGGATCTCGTCGTAGCCGCCGAGGGGCGCCCCGGCGTGCGCGAGATGCGCGTCGACGACGAAGTACCGGAACCCCGCGGCGGCGAGGTGCTCCTCGATGCCGACGCGGGTGACGGCGGGCCGGTCGGGGCGGGCCGTCCAGGGGCCGTCGGGGCGATAGGCGCACTCGGGCGCCCAGCATCCGGTCGGCGGGCGGCCGAAGATGCGGGCGTGCTCGGCGGCGCCGAGCCGCAGCTGCAGACGGATGCTCTCGTCGCGGCCCAACAGGGGGAGGTAGCCGTGGGTCGCGGCGGACCCGATCAGCTCGATGCGGCCGGTCTCGGCCAGCCGGCGGAACGCGCGCGCCACGTCGCCGTCGACCGAGTCGAACAGGGCCAGGAGCCGCTCGAGCCGTTCGCGCCAGAAGGCGACGAGTGGCAGGAGGTGCATGTCGCCGGTCGCGCGGAGGGAGGCCGGGGCCTCGTCGCAGGTCGCGAGCCGCTGGGCCAGAAACGCCCGCAGCTCCGATGCGAAGACGGGGCTGGCGAGCTGGTTCGCGAGGACCGGTGTAATCCCGATCGTCGCCGGTGCGGCGACGCCTTCGGCCTCGAGGGCGTGGAGCTGCTCGAGGAGCGGCAGGTAGGTGTCGACCGCCGCCTCGCACAGCCAATCGCTGCCGTGGGGCCAGCGGCCGTGGCCGAGTACCCAGGGGAGGTGGCTATGGAGGACCAGGACGAAGTCCATGGGCGTCACGCCTCAGCGATGGCGGCACGCCGCCGAGCCAGCGCGCGCCGGTAAAGGTCGATGTACTGGGGGCCACGGTGCTGCCACCCGCACTCGCGCCCCATCGCGCGGCGCACGTGGGCCTCCCAGTCCGCGGGCCGCCCGTACAGCGCCAGGGCGCGCCGCACCGCCTGCTCGAGGGCGGCGGGGGAGTACTCGTCGAACAGGAATCCGGTGTCCTCGTCGTCGATGGTATCGGCCAGTCCGCCGACCCGGCGGGCGACCGGCAGGGCGCCGTAGCGCTGGGCGCGCATCTGCGTCAGGCCGCAGGGCTCGTACAGCGACGGCATCAGCAGGATGTCGGCGCCCGCGAGCAGGCGATGCTCGAACCGGTCGGTGAAACGCGATTCGTAGGCGATGCGCTCGGGAGCGGCGGCGGCGCGGGCGGCGAGCGCCGCGGCGTACCGCGGCTCGCCCTCGCCGAGCAGCACGAACTGCGCGTCCGGGGTGTCGAGTACGTGGCCGTCGAGGATCAGGTCGATGCCCTTCTGGCCCGCGAGCCGCGCCGACAGGGCGAACAGGGGGGCCCGGGCGCGCAACGGGAATCCCGCGCCGCGCTGGAGCGCCCGTTTGCAGCGCGCCTTCCCGTCAAGGGCATCCGCCGAGTAGGTGGCGGTGAGATGCGGGTCCTGGGCGGGGTCCCAGGCGTGCTGGTCGATCCCGTTGAGGACGCCGACGAGGCGGTCACCGAGGGAGATGAAGGCCTCGTGCAGGCCGAACCCCCCGGCCGCGGTGCGCAGCTCGTGCGCGTGCGTCGGGCTCACCGTCGTGGCCATGTCGGTGAACACCAGGCCGCCCTTGAGCCAGTTCACCCGACCGTGCCACTCGAGTCGCTGCCAGTCGTACAGCTCCTCGGAGAGGCCGAGGTCGGCCAGCGTCTCGAACGGGAAGTGCCCCTGGAAGCCGGCGTTGTGCACCGTCAGCACGACCCCGGTCGAGTCGTACGGCTGGCGGCCGCGGAACTCGGTGCGCAGGTAGACCGCGGCGAGGGCCGTGTGCCAGTCGTGGAGGTGCAGCAGGACCGGCGGCCGCGCGATCCGGGGCAGCGCCTCCAGTGCCGCGCGGCAGAGGTACCCGAAACGCCGGCCGTTGTCCGGGTAGTCCACCCCGCCCGCGCCGTAGAGGCCCTCCCGGTCGAAGTACCCCTCGTGCTCGAGGAACAGCACTCGCGGCCCGGCCGCCCCCTCGAGCCGCCACAGACGGGCGGGTTCCTCGCGGGGTCCGACGGTCAGCGTGAACGGCTCGCCGAAGGGCGTCAGCGTCGCGCCGGCGTCGCGTACCGAGCGGAACAGGGGGACCAGGGCCGTGGTCGTGATGCCCGCGGCGGCCTGATACGAGGCCAGTCCGGTGACCGCCTCGGCCAGCCCGCCCGTCCGGGCGAACGGCAGGTACTCGGCGCTGAGATGCACCACCTCGGCCGCGAGCAGCGAGTCCGGTCGCGTCTTCGATTCGCGGCTGCGGGGCGGCGTCACGCTCAGCCCGTCGGCGGGTCGTCGCCCGCCGTGTCGCGGTGCATGGCCGGGGCGTAGCACTCGCGCACGTACTGCCGCAGCATGCGCTGCGCCGTGAACCGCGCACCGCACTCGTACATCGCGTGCTTCATCCGGTCTACCCAGCCGGGTGAGACGCCGTGGGAATCGCGCGCGTAGTAGAGCGGCACCACCTCGTTCTCGAGCACCCGGTACAGGGCGTCCGCATCCGTGGCGTCGACGTCCATGCCCTCGGGCACGGGCGGGAGCGCCCAGCCGTTCTTCCCGGTGAACCCCTCCGCCCACCAGCCGTCGAGCGTGCTCAGCTGGGGGATCGCGTTCATTGCGGCCTTCATCCCGCTCGTCCCGCTGGCTTCGAGGGGCACCACCGGCAGGTTGAGCCACAGGTCCACGCCCTGCACCAGCCGGTGCGCCATGTGCATCTCGTAGTCCTCCAGGAACCCGATGCGGCCCTCGAAGCCGAAATCCCGCGCGAACGAGAACACACGCTGGAGCACCCGCTTCCCGCCGTCGTCGGCGGGGTGCGCCTTGCCCGCGAACACCAGCTGCACCGGGCGGACATCGTTCAGCAGCAGCCGGCGCAGCCGCTCGGGATCCCGGAAGATGAGGTCCGCGCGCTTGTACGCGGCGAACCGGCGGGCGAACCCGATGGTCAGGGCGTTCGCGGAGAGGAGTGTCCCGGCCCCGACGAGCCGGAGGGGGTCCTTCCAGTACTCGCGCCCCCGCAGGCGCGTCTCCTCGCGGATGAACTCGAGCAGCTGCGCCTTGAGGTTCTGGTGGGTCGTCCAGACCCGGCCTTCGTCGAGCGTCAGCACGCGCGCCCAGACTTCCGGGTCCTCCCGATGGCGCTCCCAGTCCGCCCCCAGGTGCTCGCGCAGCAGCTGCCGGACGGTGTGCGCCATCCAGGTGCGCAGGTGGACGCCGTTGGTCACGTGCCGGATGGGGACCCGCTCGACCGGGCGGTCGGGCCAGAGGTCGCGCCACAGCCCCCGGCTCACCGCCCCATGCCGCTCGGAGACGGCGGCGACGTGCCGCGTGAGCCGCATCGCCATGACGGTCATGTGAAAGTGCTCCGGATTCTGCGTCGGGTGCCGTCCCAGGTCGAAGAATGCCTGGCGTGAGATCCCGAGCTCCTCCCAAGGCGCCCCCAGGCACTCCGCCACGAGGTCCGGCGGGAACGTGTCGTGGCCGGCCGGCACCGGGGTGTGCGTGGTGAAGACACTGGTGGCGCGTATCTGCCGCGCCGCGTCCGTCGCCGGCATCCCCGCCACGAGCAGCTCGCGCAGGCGCTCGACCAGCATGAACGCCGAGTGCCCCTCGTTGGCGTGCCAGGCGGCGGGCGCGACCCCGACCGTCCGCAGCGCGCGCACGCCCCCCACGCCCAGCACCCACTCCTGGCGCAGCCGGGTGCGCGTGCCCCCGGCGTACAACCGGTGCGAGAGCTCGCGGTCCTCCGGGTGGTTCATGGCCAGGTCGGTGTCGAGGAGGTAGACAGGCACGCGGCCGACCTGGAGGTGCCACGCGCCGATGTAGACCGTGCGCCCGTTGAGCCGGACGCTCGCGAGGTGGGGCTCGCCGGTCGGGCTGGCGACCGGGGTCAGCGGGGTGATCGCGGGATCGAACTGTTCGCCCGCGTCCTCCTGCCACCCATCGAGCCGCAGGACCTGATCGGAGTAGCCCTTGGTGTAGAAGAGCCCGACCCCGACGAGCGGGACTCCGAGATCGGAAGCCGTCTTGCAGTGGTCGCCCGCCAGCACCCCCAGGCCGCCCGAATAGATGGGGACCGAATTGTGGAGACCGAACTCGGCGCAGAAGTAGGCCACCGGACCGGCCGCGACGCCGGGGAACTCGTGGGCGAACCAGGTCTCCGGGGATGGCCGCGACACCGCCGCGATCAGCTGGACGACGGCGTCGTAGAGCCCCAGGAAGTGCTCGTCGGTGGCGAGGGCGTCGAGGCGAGCCTGGGGGACCCGCCGGAGCAGCTCGACCGGGTTGTGGCGGGTCAGGTGCCACAGGGGCTGGTCGATCGAGCGGAACAGCGCCCGGGCTTCCCCGTGCCAGCTCCACGCGAGGTTGGTGGCGATGCCCGCGAGGCCCTGGAGGCGCTCGGGGAGCTGCGGCGGCGCGACGGCGTCGGTGCTCATAGGGGTGGGGAAAAGAAAGCGCCACCCGGGGGGAGGCTCAAGTGTGAAGGAGGGGTGGGGGGGCCGTTCATTGAGTCATCACGGCCCATTTGCTATATATGATTGTGGGGGTGAGACGTTAATGGACTCGGTATTCAGAAGGCGGCGCAGTGGGAGCGGGTTCTCCCTCGACGAGGCGGCCAGTATCCGGCGCGCCGTGCTGGAGACCGGCGCCCCGCCTCCATGCCCACGCTGTGATGACCGCCTGGAACAGACCGCCGGCACGGCGGGAGCGGACCACGTGTGGATGCTGCACTGCCCCCGGTGCGGCGCGGGGATCGTGATCCAGGAGCCCGCCGTCTCGTCGCACGGCTGACGCGCGCCGCTACTTCGTCGCCAGATCCTTGACCATCGCCATGACCGGTGACACCACCGGCGGGTCGAGGTTCGCGAGCACCACCCCCACCGAGCCATCGGCCGGGACGATCCACAGGTTGGTCGCCATCCCCGGCGCCCCGCCCGAGTGCCCGAACACCTTGCGGCCCCCGACGTACTCGATCCCGAAGCCGAATCCGTAGCCGTCGCGCTCGCCCCGCCGATCCGAATGGACCGTGGTCCACAGGTCGAGCGTCTGGCGACGCACGATCTTCCCGTCCAGCAGGGCCCGCGCGAACCGCAGCAGGTCCTCCACGGTCGAATACCCGCCGCCCGCAGGACCGCCCCGCACCTCGCGGCCGCCCAGGTTGTCGCGCCAGGCGCCGTCCGGCCCTTCGCGGGAATAGCCCACGGCGCCGCCCGCGACCTCGCCATCCGCGCCGTAGTACCCGGTCGCCGTCATGCCGGCCGGCGCGAAGATGTGGTCGCGCACGTAGTCGTAATACGTCTGCCCGGACACCCGCTCGATGATCAGGCCGAGCACCTGGTACCCCGCGTTGGAGTACCGGAAGCGCGTACCGGGCGTGAACGGGATCGGGTCGGCGCTGAAGAGCGGCAGGTGGCTCGCGACCGTCGTCAGGGTGGCGCGACGCTCCTGGTAGAGCGCGTTCCAGTAGCTGCCCAGGCCCGAGGTGTGTGACAGCAGCATCCGCACCGTCGCCTGCCCGGCGAACTCCCGGTTCGGGTAGTCGGGGACGTAGCGGACCAGCGGCGAGTCGAGGTGCACCTTCCCCTGCTCGACCAGCTGCGCGATCGCGAGCGCGGTGAACATCTTGCCCATCGAGGCGAGGGTGAACCGCGTGTCCGGCGTGTTCGCCGCCCCGGTGCGCCGGTCGGCGATGCCGTAGGCGCCGCGGAAGGTGACGGTGCCGCCGGGCGCGACGAGCACCGCGCCGGAGAATCCCTCGGGCGCCTTGGCGGTGAGGCGCTCGCCGAGCCACCGGGCCTGCGCGGCGCGATCCAGCCCCGCCGGGACCGAGTCGCGGGGGTCCCGCGGTACGTCGGGCCGGATGCCCACGTCCGAGACCCGCCATGCGTCCCCGTGTCGTTCGACCTCGTAGCGCATCCGCAGCCGCCGGCCGTTCGCCCCCGTGAGGCCGAGCATCAGCGCCTCGGGCTCGGCCGACAGCACGCTCGCGACCACCAGCTCGCCTTCCGTCCGATGGATCCGCAGGATGGTCTCGACCGTCTCGCGCACTTCCGCTGTGTCGGCCGGATCACGCGCTTCGTAACGGACCACATAGTCCCGGATCGCGTCGCGGTCGCCCGAATTGGCGACGCGGAGCCATTCGCGGTACAGCCGGCCGGCGGGCGAGTCGGGGATGGCGACGGGAGCCTGGGCCGCGGACGTCGTGACGGCGGCGACGAGCAGGAAGATCAGCGGGAAGCGGGTCATGGGAACCGATGGGTTCGGGTTCATCGACAGATGATGCGCGCCCCGTCGAGAGCGTCGCAGGCACGCAGCACCGCTGGTGTGGCGGCCGTGCGACGGACACCGTGTGCCGACCCGGCCGTCCGCTTGATACGGACTTGACGGAGCGGAGCTTCAGTACGGAGCACGACGACACCGCAGCTCGTCAGTTTCACTTCCCGTTCAGGAGGATCGGACGATGAGATCGACCTGTTTCGCCGCGCTCGCGCTGCTCGGCGTGGCCTGCGCCGACGGACCCGCCACCCCGCCGATGAACGAGGCCCACGTGTTCGGGCACGGCGCGGGGATCACGGCGATGACCCGCAACGTGTACGTCGGGGCCAACGTGGACATCGTCATCGGGGCTGAGGATCCCAACCAGATCCCCATCCTCGTGGCGCAGGCGTTCCAGGAGCTGCTGGCCACCAACTTCCCGCTGCGCGCCGAGCTGCTCGCGGACGAGATCGCCAGGACCCGGCCGCACGTGGTCGGCCTCCAGGAGATCTCGCACATCCGCATTCAGGATCCGGGCGATCTGCTCGCCGGCGGCACGACACCCGCGACGGCGAACGTATTCGACTTCCTCGACATCCTGATGGATGCCCTGGAGGCGCGCGGCCTCGACTACGATGTGGTAGCGACGGTCGAGAACACCGACGTCGAGCTGCCGATGGTGACGAGCGCGGCCCCCACGTTCGCCGACGTCCGCCTCACCGACTATGACGTCCTGCTGGCGCGGGGCGACGTGGCGACGGCCAACGCGGTCGCCGTGAACTACGGAACGCAAATGCCGGTGCCCGGCACGCCGATCGTCGTCAAGCGGGGATACGTGGCGGTCGACGTCACGGTCGACGGCCACGTCTATCGCGTGGTGAACACGCATCTCGAGTCGGCGCATCCGCTGGTGCGCCTCGGGCAGGCGGCGGAGCTGGTCCAGGCCTTCGCCGCGGAGACGCGGCCGATCATCGCGCTGGGCGACTTCAACAGCGATCCGGCGGGCGGCGACGCGACGTATCCGTTCCTGGCGAGCGCGGGCTATGCCGACGCCTGGCTGTCGCGTGACGGGGGACCGACGCAGGCGCTCACCTGCTGCCAGGTCTCGGACCTGTCGAACACGACGTCGATCCTGGACGAGCGCCTCGACCTCGTGCTCAGCCGTAACATGGCGGGCAACCCGGTGTTCGCCGACGTGCTCGGAGACGACCCGGCGGAGCGGGTGGGCGGACTGTGGCCATCCGACCACGCGGGCGTGGTGGCGCGGTTCCCCAACCCGGCGCGCTGAGCGGAACGAGGGGCCCTGCGCGACGGCCGCAGAGCGCGGCGTCGCCGCCGGCCGGAGCGCAGGGTCCCTCGGTCGCGACGCGCGAACTCACGTCCAGCCGCCGCCGTGTGTCTCCGCAGGGCCCACCTGGCCCTCTGTGGGCTCCGCTCAGCAGAACCAGGGTTCGGTGAGTCGCGGATGGCGGGGCCGGGGGACGGTCCACCCCGTGGCCGGCCGGTCACGGGGCGCCTGCGCGGCGCTCCGCGCCAGCTCCCAGACGCGGTCGAAGGTCTCCAGCGCGTCGGTCCCCGCCGCCGCGCCCGCCCGGGTGGCGGCGCTCACGTCGCGCTGCAGGGTTTCCATGCGCGGGTCCGGGTGCTCCCAGCGCCAGCCGTGGGCGGCGGCGTCGAGCCCGCGCAGGTGCGGCGCCAGCTCCGGGCGCCCGAGCAGCAGCGACCCGGGCGGCACCAGCAGGCGCAGCCCGTACTGGACCGGGTCCACCGCGTCGATCAGGTCGTGCGCAGCGACGAACGCGAGCATCTCGCGGAAGTCGTCGAGCGTGGTCCACGGGGTGAAGGGGACGAACGTCGGCCGCAGCGCGATGCCGGCGGCGGTCACCAGCCCCAGGGCCGTCTCCACGTCGGCCCGGTCGTGCCCCTTGTCGAGAATGGCCAGTACCCGATCGCTGAGCGATTCGACGGCGGAGACGATGAAGACGCACCCCAGCGCGGCGAGCTCGGGGAGCAGGACGCGATCTCGCAGCAGGTGCTCGATCTTCGCGGTGAAGTCGAAGGTGACGTCCGCGAACTCG
>DASPFU010000061.1:0-15526 GCA_035620935.1 Gemmatimonadales bacterium | reverse complement strand
CTGCAGGACAACACCAGTTTCACGCTGGGGGCGCCGAACCACGGCGACATCACCGTGACGCTGACGAGCTCGAATGCGGCGGTGCTGCTCTCGCCCAACGCGACGACGGCGGGCCAGAGTCAGATCACGCTGCCGGTGGCGAACGGGGTGCAGACGGTGGGGTTCTATGTGCAGGCGCTGGAGGGGCAAACCGGCAGTGTGACTGCCACCGTCACCGTCAGCGCACCGGGCTTCACCAATGGAACAGCCACTGCGACGGTCGTGCAAGCCGCGTTCGACTTGCAGGGCCTGCCGGGGACGACGACGCCGTTGTCGCCGTCGAACTTCGTGTACGCGCGGGTGGGGACGGCGGGGGCGGGGAACGGGTCGCTGAACCAGGTGCAGAACGTGCGGGCGGGGGCACCGGGGCCGGTGACGGTGACGTTCACGACGCCGGCGAACGGGATCGGGGAGCTGCTGAAGGCGGGGACGGCGGCGGGGGTGACGCAGACGGCGACGATCCCGGTCGGGGTCTACTACACGCCGTTCGACACGACCACGGGCGGGGTGGCGTTCCATCCGCTCGCTGCCCTGGGGACCACCACGGTCAGCGTGGCAATTCCGGGCCTCATTGCGACGACCCAGGCGACGCGGTCGATCACGAATTCCACACCCAACATCTCCGTGGGCTCACTGACGGTGGGGAGCGGGCTGCAGGACAACACGAGCTTCACGCTGGGGGCCTCGAACCACGGCGACATCACCGTGACGCTGACGAGCTCGAATGCGGCGGTCCTGCTCTCGCCCAACGCGACGACGGCGGGCCAGAGTCAGATCACGCTGCCGGTGGCGAACGGGGTGCAGACCGTGGGGTTCTATGTGCAGGGGCTGGAAGGGCTCGCGAGCGCGGTCAGCGGAACCGTCACGGTGAGTGCGCCGGGATTCAATGACGGGATCGCCACGGAGACCATCGTCCCGGCGGCGCTCGACCTGCAGGGCGTGCCGGCGACAATGGCGGTAGGCGCGCCCGATGCGAACATCTACGTCCGGGTCGGGACCGCCGCCGCAGGAAACGGCTCGTTGAACCAGGTCCAGGCTGTTCGGGCGGGCCTCCCCGCGGGATCGCTCTCGGTCAGTCTGACCAGCAGCAACCTGAGTGCAGCGACGCTGGTCAACGGTGCGGGAGGAACCGGCTCACCGCAATCCGTTCTGATTCTCCCGGGGCAGTCCAATTCCCCGACGACCGTCGGCGCGGGGGGCGCGGCGGTACGGCGGGTCGCCGCGGGGAGCAGCTCGATCTCGGCGGCGAGCAGCGGTTTGACCACGACCGGACAGGGGACGCGGTCGGTGACGGTGCAATAAGGCAACGCGTTAGGTCCTGAACCCCCGCACCAGACCGCGCAGCTTCTCGGCCGCCTGCAGCAGGTGGCCGGCCGCCGCGGCGGTCTCCTGGGTCGATGCGCCCTGCTGCTCCGCCGCGGCCGTGACCTCCTCGGCGCCCGAGGCGTGGGACATCGCCCTCCCGCCCACGAGCTCCACCGTCTGCCCGATCTGGCCGGTCGTGGCGCGCGCCTCGGTCGCGGTGCGCGCCAGTTGGGCGGCCGCCTGCTCGACCTGCTCCACCGCGGCCACGATCTCGGCGAGCCCGCGCACGGCGGCCTCGGCCGTCAGCGTCACACCCCGGACGCGGGACTGCCCGGCGGCCATCGACGCGCTCGCTCCGTCCACCTGCGTCCGGATGGCGCTCGTCGCCCGCGCGACGTCTTCCGCCGCCCGGGCCGACTCGTCGGCCAGCTGCCGCACCTCCTGCGCGACCACGGCGAATCCGCGGCCGTGCTCGCCCGCCCGCGCCGCCTCGATGGCCGCATTGAGGGCGAGCAGGTTGGTCTGCGAGGAGATGCGCTTGATGAGATCGACGAAGTCGTCGATCGCGGCACTGCGCGCCGCGAGCTCGGTCACCCGCCCCGATGCGCCCTCCACGGCCTCCCGCACCTCGCGCAGCGCCTCGCCTGCCGCGGCGATGTCGCCCCGATAGCGGTCCGCGACGGTGCGGATCTCCCCGGCCAGCCCGGCGACCCGGGTCGCCGCCCCGGTCATCTGGTCGGTCGCGCCCCGCAGTCGATCGAGCGCGGCCGCGACCTCCCGCAGGTCGGTGCGCTGGCTCTCCGCTCCGCCCGAGATGTCGACCATCGCCGTCGCGATCTCGCTGCTCGACGCCGCCAGCTGCTCGGAGACCGCCGAGAGGTCGCTCGCCGAGCCGGCGATGCGATCCGCCTCGGTGACGACCTCTGCCACGATGGCGCGGAGCCGCTCGCCCATGCCGCTCATCGCGTCCGCCAGCAGGCGCAGCTCCGCCGGCATGCGACCCGGGGCGACGGGGCGCAGGTCGCCCCCGCCGAAGCGCTCGGCCGCGACCACCAGCCGGTCGAGCGGGCGCTCCACCGCTCGTACGGTGACGACCGCGACGCCGATCCCGCCCACCAGGACTACCCCCACCAGGAACCACAGGAGCGCCTCCCGGCTCCCGGCGAGCGCCGAGAGGCGCTCGGCCACGGCACCCGCGCGCCCGGCCTGGCGGGTCGACAGGCCCCGCACGAGCTGCATCAACTCCGTCGCCGGCGCGCGCGCGTCCGCCGATCGGCGCACCGCGTCCGCCCCCCGGCCCAGATCGATCAGCGCGTGCGCCATCGCATACTCGACCTGGATGGCGGCGTGCAGCTGCTTCAGGCGGTTCACGGTCAGGCGATCATCGACCGTCAGTGCCTCGAGCCCTTCGAGTCGGCGCAGGTGGGCGAACGCGGCGTCCGCCGCTCCGGCGAACTGGGCCCGAGCCTCGGCGGACGGTGCGCTGAGGTACTGCTCCGCGGCCCGGATCTCGTCGAAGACCGTCACCACGAGGCCGTTGGTCACCTCCGTCGTGGCGCGCAGCCCCAGCATCTCCTGGCGCACCGATCCGCGCATCGTCCGCAGCGCCGTGACGCCCACCACCGCGGTGAGGGCGAGACCGGCGATCAGCACCGCCAGGCCCCCGACGACGCGCATCCGGACGGTGTCGAGCGCCCAGCGGGTCACTGGCTCGCTTCCGCCACCAGGCGGCCGTTCCGCACGACGCCGACCACGACCGCCTTCCGGGGCACGTCCCCCGCGGTGTCGAAGGCGATCCGCCCGGTGACGCCGTCGAACGCGGGCCGCTCCCCGCCTACCGCTGCGAGGTAATCCCGAACGGCACGCCGGTCGGCTCCCACCTCTTCGATGGCCCGGGCGAGGAGCTGCACGATGTCGTATGCGCCGGCCCCGCGGTGATCGGGGCGCGCACCGTCGTACGTGCGCCCGTATTGCGCGACGAAGGCCGCGTTGCGCTCGTCCGGTCGGTCCGGCAGATACGGAGAGGCCAGGCGCACACCTTCGGCCGGCGGCCCGAGGGTCTCGATGCCGGTCAGGGCGTCGCCCCCCAGCACCGGCCAATCGAGTCCCAGCCGGGCCATCTCGCGCAGCGTCAGCTCGGCCGCGACGCGCGGCATCGCGAGCAACAGTGCGTCCGCGCCCCCGCCGCGCACGAGCCGCGCGAGGTAGGGCTCCGGCGCCCCCGCGCTGGGGAGGTAGGGGTCCTCGGTCACCACCTGTCCGCCCAGCCGGGTGAGCTCGGTGCGAAAGGTCCCCCGGATGCCGCGCCCGTACTCGTCGTTCATGAAGATCACCGCCACGCGCCGGGCGCCGAGCGTCCGCATGGCGTACTGGGCCAGCCGCGATCCGAAGGCGAGGTCACTGGGGCACACGCGGAAGAAGTACGGCGAGACGCCGGAGAGCGCCGGGTTCGAGGCCGACGGTGAGATGAGGGCGACCGGCCGGTCGCCGCCCCCGTAGACGGGCGCGGCGGCGAGCGTGGGCCCGGAGGTGAGGTGCCCGACGACCGCCACCACCGCGGGGTCGTCGCGCAGCCGCTGGGCCACGCGCAGGGCGACGTCCTCGCTCGCGGAATCGTCCAGGATGCGCAGATCCAGCCGGCGGCCGCGGACGCCCCCGCGGGCGTTGAGCTCCGCGACGGCGAGCTCGGCCGCCTGCCGCATCGACCGCCCGCGGGCCTCGGAGAAGGGCCCGGTGAGCCCCAGCACCACGGGGCCGGTCTCCCGGCCGCAGGCGGCAAGCCAGGCGGCCGCGGCGAGCGGCAGAACACGCCGGCACCCGTGCGGGCGCCGCGGGGACGGGTGGGAGGGTGGCGGTCGCGTGCGGGCAAGCTGCCGCGCCGGCCCCCGGTGGTCAAGAGGCCGCGCGCGCCGTACCTTGGCGGGCATGCTCGTCCACGATCGCCTGTGTGCGTTCGCCGCCGGGCTCGAGTCGCTGCTGGCCGCCCGCGACGGCGCGGAATTCGAAGCGACGTGGGAGCGACACGCGTTGCACCGCGTCGGTTGGGAGGCCCTCGCGCTCGCACGGCGCGCCGACTCCGTCACGCTCGGGCCGATCCTCAGCGCCGTCGATCACCGCCTCCTCGCCGTGCTGGAGCGGTGCCGCGCGTTTCTCGATCCGCACATGATCACGTTCCGGATCCCGGAGCTGGAGCGATGGCAGCACGCGGCCGCGGCCGCGCTCGTTGGCTCGCGCTGGGGAGCGGCCGGACTCAAGACGGTGATCGCCGACGTGGCAGCGCCGCTGGGGCGCCGGTATTTTGCATTCCTCGCCCTGGCGGAGCGCCACCCGGCCGGCGCGTGGCCCGTCTTCGCGCGTTACCTCAATGCACCGGGGGCGCACCACGCCTTCCTCGCGGCGGCGGTGGAAGCGGCTCGCCACTACCCCGGGCATGCGGCGGAGCTGCTCGCGCTGTTCGAGCGGATCCGCTGCGACGAGCTGCTGCGCCGGTTCCTCGGTCCCAGGATCCTGGAGTCGCTGTATCTGCTGGGCGACGGTGCGGCACTGCCACTGTTCGAAGAGCTGGCGGTGACGGGGCACACGGACGCGGACCCCGATCGTTGTGAAGTGACCCGCGCCCTGGTCGCCATCCGCAAGCTGACGGGGCGCGTGGCCCCCAGCTCGAAGTTCGCCGACACGGCCCGGCCCGAGGTGCAGCACGCCCTGGACGCCGCGCAGCGCCGCTTCGACGCGGAGCGGGACGGGCTCGAGTCGGTGCGGGTGATCTGAGCCGGATGCGGCCGCCGCCGCGTGTGTTAGCTTCCCGCTGCTCATGACGCGAGCCGACCTCGATCCGCAAATCGTCACCCGCGCCCGCGGCGCGATGCTGGGCCTCGCCGCCGGGAATCAGCTCGCGGTGCCGGCCGAGCGGTACGCCACCCCGCAGGCGATCCGGGTGGCGTTCCCGAACGGTCTCTGGGACCTCGCCCCGCCGCCTGACCGGTCGCCGTACGACGACGATACCGCCCTCACCATCCTGCTGGCCGAGTCGCTGGTGGACCGCGGCGACTTCGATGCGGTGGACGTCGCCCGCCGCTGGGTGGACTGGATGAAGCGCGACGGACGGGGTCTCGGCGCGATCACGGCGCACGCCCTGCGGCTCATCGACAAGGGCGTCGAGCCCTTCGAGGCCGGGCGGCAGGTCCGCGAAGACGACCCGCTGTCCAGCGCCGGCAACGGCGCCGTGATGCGCTGCCTCCCGATCGGCATCCGCTATCACTACAACGTCGATCGCCTGGTCCGCGTCTCCACGCAGCAGGCGGCGATCACGCACGCCGACGAACGCTGTCTCTGGGGGGCGGTCGCGGTGAACCTCGCGGTGCGCGAGCTGCTCCACGGCAACTCGTATTTCGTGGACGAAGTGATGCACCGGATAGACGGCCGCGCTCCCCGGGTGCTCGTGGCGGCCATCCGGCGCTCGCTGCGGGAGGATCAGGCGGAGCTACCGGTCACGGTGGAGGGGCAGACCGGGTACGTCGTGCACTGCGTGGAGACCGCGTTCTGGTTCGCTTCCCACGGTCGCACCCTGGAGGATGCGCTGGTCTACCTCGCGCAGGCCGGGGGCGACACCGGCACCAACGCCGCCGTCACCGGCGCCCTGCTCGGGGCCCGCGACGGGGAAGTCGCGGTGCCGCAGCGCTGGATGGGCCAACTCGTGGAGCCTCGGCGGCTCACCCGCCTGGCCGAGCTGCTGCTGGAGACGGGGCGGGAGCCTGCGGAGCGGGAGGCGGGGCCGGAGTGACGTACCGCCGCACCTCATCGAGTACATCGAGGTCGGTGAGCGTGACGTAGATCCAGCGGGCCTCCCCGCGCCCGCGCCAGTTGAGCCGGGTGAATCGCCGGTCCTCCCGCCATTCCCAGGTGCCGCGCGCCTGGCTGGTCGGCGCGCCCAGGAGCAGCCGCAGCTCACCCTGCATCCGCTCCACAAGCGCCGGTCCGCCGGAGTCCCCGAATGAGATGAAGCCCGCCCGCCCGTCGATGAAATGCGCCGCCAGCTCGAACGCCGCGCTGTCGGTCGTGTCGCGGATCGCGACCCGGCATTCCATCAGCTGGGCGGTGCGCCGGGACGTCGTGCAGACCAGCGGCGCCTGGACGGAGCGCTGGAGCGCGCGGGCGCGCTGGGCGAAGTCCCGATACGTCGCTCCGGCGACGAAGCCGCGGTAGGACGGAGCGACGGTTGGGGGTGAGACGGCTGGTGTGGATGCCGCCTGAGCAGCGGCGATCAGGGGCAGCGTGAACAGCGCGAGGAGGATCAGGAGCAGCGGGCGCATGGAACCGAATATAGATGGGGAAAAAACCACGGGCCCGGGGGTGACCCCGGGCCCGTGGCCGACGATCGGAGACTGCTCAGACCTTGCGGACGTTCTGCGCCTGCAGGCCTTTCGGCCCCTGGGCGACGTCGAACTCGACCGCATCACCCTCGGCGAGGCTCCGAAATCCATCCGCCTGAATCGCCGTGAAGTGGACGAACACGTCCGGACCCGACTCCTGCGCGATAAAGCCGAAGCCCTTCGCGTCGTTGAACCACTTCACCTTACCCTTGGCCATACCGTTGCTACCTCGAGCTGTTGCAGGGGCAGCGCCCCGGACTGGTTCGGCCCAGGTCACCGCGACCAGGGACGGGCTCAAACAAGAGACCGCGAGACGTGTGGTCCTCGCGGTGCGCAGACAGCCGGTAACGGTGCCACGTATTGCTTGAACCGAGGCAAAAAGTACGGCCCAAGCCTCGATGGCGCAACGCCATCGGAGCCCGAACCGGGCTCGAGAACTAGAGCCGCTGTCGCGACAGTATCAACGCACCGTCAGGGGGTGGGAGCGGTGGCCTGCGTCGGCGCGAGCACAGCGACCTCGCGGAACTTCTGCAATGCTCCCTCATAGCTGCGCAGCCGAGCCACCAGCGTCGCCGCGGTGGCCGTGGGTTGCTTCCCGCCCTCGCGTTGGCAGGTCGGCAGGAACGCGATGACCGAATCGACTTGCTGATTGAGCCGCCGGGCAAGGGTCCGGGCGGAATCGACGTACGCGGTGGGGGACATCCGCGCGCGGCCCTGCCGCATGAAGCTCCCGGCACTGCCACAGAGGCCCCCCAGGCGCTGGCCCGCCATGCGCAGCTGGGCCGTGTCCGCCCGGTTCCGGCCCACCCGGTCGATCCCGTCCTTGAGCTGGGCGATGCCGCGACCAGCGGTCCGCAGGCCATCGAGGTACTGCTGCTGGGCCGGGGTCGGGGTCGGCTTCGGGGTCGGCTTCGGGGCCGGAGCCGGAGGCGAGACCGGAGCCGAATCGGTGGCCTGTGCCGCGAGCGGCGCGCTCGCCAACACGGTGGCGGCCAGGATCCACGATATGTGGTGCATGCTCTGTCTCCGGGTAGTCCTTTGGGTTATAATCCCGCCATGGCGGTTTCCGCAACCTCCCGGGTGGTCCGGACGTTCGAGGACCGGGCCGAGGCCCTCGCGCATTTCTTCCTCCGCGCGGGCGAGGCCCCGCGGCTCGTCGCCTACGACGACGCCGCCGGTTGTCCGATGGATCAGGCCCTCGCCGCCCTGGAGTGGACCGGCGTGGTCGGGCTCCTCGGGGACGACGACCTGATCCATGCGGCGCGGCTGGGATCCGACAGCGCCGCCGCCGTGGTGGAGCGGCGCGCCGAGACCGGCCGGGTCTTCGTCTACCTGGGACCGCGGATGGAAACACCGGTGGGCGATCCGTCGGAGGGGGAGCTGCTGTACGACCAGCCCGGCGTCCGCGCCTTCACGTTCGGCGAGCGATCGCCGGCCGTCGCCCATTTTCTGCGTGCGACACACGGCCGCGGAGCGGTCCTGGCGGTACTGGGCCGCCGCGGGCCGGAGCTGCGCCACATCCGCCGATGGGCGCGGGAGCTGCTCGTCAACGTCGGCGTCGGGGATTCGACGGCGATGCTGGCAGGGTGGTTCGCCACCGCCGGGGCCGGAATCCTCTTCCTCCCGGGCGACAGCTACTCTTACCACGAAGTCACCATCGACGGCTGAACCCGATGATGCCGCTGCTCTTGGTCGCGTGGGCCGTCGGGACGCAGGCCCCGGACAGTGTCGCGCGGGCCCGCATGGGGGACGCCGTGACCGCGCTGGGCGACTCGCTCACCGCGCTGGCGGGCGCGAGCGCAACGTTCACACGCGACCTGAACCAGTCGTCGCGCCAGGCCATCCTGTCGCGCGCCGCCGACGTGCGCGGGCGCTGCGCGGGAGCTCGGATGGCGGCCGACGAAGTCGACCGCGTGTACGCCGCGCACGCGGCCGTCGTCGCCGGTGACCGCGGCATCCCGGAGTACCGGCGCGAGCTGGGGCACCTCGAGACCGAGCTCGCGCGCTGCGAGCGCGAATGGCAGACGCCCTACTCGGCGGCGACCGCCGATTCCCTGCGCGCGTGGGGTCCCCACCGGCTGTCGCGGCTCGACGCCACTGCGCGTCGCTACGCGGCCGCCGCCGCCCAGTTGCCGTACGACAGGCCGCGATCGCGCCCCCGCGCGGGTGTGGGAAGGTGAACGGCTGTGGATTCACACTTCCACATTCGTGTGGAGATCGTCGGAACTGACGATCCGAGCAGCGGTTGCTGTCCACATTCCGCGCACATCGAAGTGAGCTAAACCGAAGAAACATCGGCACTTGCGCGCTCGCGCCCGGGCCGTAAATTAGTCCTCGCGTCACGGCGGGAAGGGTTGAGGCCTCGCGCTTCAGCAACGCTTCCGTGGCGGGTTCGAGCGGAAATTTCGGGGAGAGCGCCGACGCATAAGGGCTCAGGTGCTCGTCGATCCGGGAGCGACTCTCCGGCTCGGACTGGTGGGGCCAGTCGCGTTGCCCCATCCACGCCGATGTAGTGTCTCGGCGTGCAGTGCGGAAGGTCGGTCCGCGACCCGATCTGACCCGCAGCACTCGCACTGGTGAACCAGCTGGCCCGGCCAGGCCGACTGGGGATGGAAGCCGGAGCCTTCGTACGCCCTACCGAGCGACGCATCAGTCAACCGGCGGCGGCGGAGAGAAGAACGGTGGGAGTGAATCCCCCGACTCCGGGTAACCGGTTCGCGAAGCCCCCGGACGGCCTATCGTGCCGCTCCGGGGGCTTCGAGTTTGTACACCACCCGTCCTCCCAGCACCGTCATCATCACCCGGGCGCCGAGGATGTCCTCAGGCGCCACGGTCATGATGTCCCGGTCGAGCATCACGAAGTCCGCGTACTTCCCGGCCGTCAGGGATCCCGCGTCCTTCTCCATGAACGCCGCGTAGGCGGGCCACAGGGTCATGGATAGCAGCGCCTCCTCCCGCGTGGTCCGCTCGGCCGGGAACCAGCCGCCCGCGGGGAAGCCCGCCGAGTCCTGGCGCGTGACGAACGCGTGGAACGAGACCAGCGGGTTCACCGTCTCGACCGGCGCGTCCGACCCGTTGGGGATGACCACGCCGGTGGCCAGCAGCGATCGCCAGGCGTACGTGCCGAGCGACCGCCCCCAGCCGATGCGGTTCGGCACCCAGTACATGTCGCTCGTCTGGTGACTTCCCTGCATGGAGGGGATCACGTCGAGCTGGGCGAAGCGCGGGATGTCGTCGTGGTGCAGGATCTGGGCGTGCTCGACCCGGAAGCGGTGGTCGGCCACCGGGACCTCGCGCAGCGCGGCTTCGAAGTCGTCGAGCACCAGCCGGTTCGCCCGGTCGCCGATGGCGTGCACGATGAGCTGGAACCCTGCCCGCAACGCCTGCACGGCGACCCGGCGGATCCGCCCCGGCTCCTGGAGCAGCAGGCCGGTGTGGCTCGGCTCGTCCGCGTAGGGCTCGAGCAGGGCGGCGCCGCGGCTGCCCAGCGCGCCGTCGGCCGAGACCTTGATGGCGCGCACCCAGAGCCGGCCGTCGAACAGCCCCTGTTGCGGTCCGCGCCGCAGATACGCCGCGACGGTCGAGTCGTCGCCCCGGACCATGACGTAGTTGCGCAGGTCGTAGCGCCCCTCGCGCGCCAGTGTTTCGTACATCGCGATCCCCTCGGGCCCGACGCCCGCGTCGTGGATGCCGGTCACCCCCCAGCGATTGGCCTCGGCGATCGCGGCGAGTGTCTGGGCACGCAACTCGGCGCGCGAGGGCGTGGCGAGCAGCCGCCCCACGAGGCCGGTGGCGTTGTCGACCAGCACCCCGGTGGGCGCCCCCCCGGCGTCGCGGACGATGCGGCCCCCCGGGGGATCGGGCGTCGCCGCCGTGACGCCCGCCGCCGCCAGCGCCTTCGCGTTCACGACCACCGCGTGCCCGTCCACGCGGGACAGGTACACCGGATGATCGGGCACGGCGCGCGACAGCGCCTCGTGCGTCGGGAAGCGGGTATCCGCCCAGTCGTTCTGGTCCCACCCGCGGCCCCGGATCCACTCACCGGGGGGCGTGCGCGCGGCCTGCGCCCGCACGCGGGCGACGACCTCGTCGAACGACTGGGAGCCAACCAGGTCCACCGTGCGCAGGGCCTGGCCCAGGCCCAGCAGATGGGCGTGTGCGTCCACCATCCCAGGGACCACCGTCCGCCCCGCGGCGTCGAGCCGCTGGGTGGCGGGGCCCGCCAGCGCCAGCGCCCCGCGCGCGCTCCCCACGAAGGCGATGCGGCCGTCCTTGACCGCGAGCGCCTCGGCGACCGGCCGCGTGGCGTCGGCCGTGTAGATGCGGGCGTTGAGGACGACGAGGTCGGCTTGCGCGAACAGGCGTCCCGTCGACGTCACCGCCAGGAGAGCGAGCGCTCTTCCGTTCATCCAGGACCTCCGTTGCATGCGGGAGCCGGGAGCCGTGAGCCGTCTGCGCCGCGTCGGGAGGCCGTCGGTGCATCGGCCAGTCCGGCTCCCGGCTCCCGGCTCCCAGCCATCACAGCTCCACCTGCGCTCCCACCTCGAACACCTGGTTCGCCGGGATTCGGTAGAAGGCCGTCGCCCGCAGGGCGTTGCGCGACATGAACGCGAACAGGTGCTCGCGCCATATCGCCATGCCGGGGCGGTCGCTGGCGATCAGCGTTTCGCGGCCGAGAAAGAACGTCGCTGCGTCGACGTTGATGTCGAGCTGGCGGTCGCGGCAGGCGTCGAGGATCTCGTTGATGTCGGGGTCCTCCATGAACCCGTAGCGGGCCACGACCGACGCGAACCCCTTGCCCAGCCGCTTGACGGTGACCCGCTCGGCGCGCGGCACATGCGGCACCTCTTCGGTGACGACCGTGAGAAACACGATCTTCTCGTGCAGCACCTTGTTGTGCGCCAGGTTGTGCACCAGGGCGGGCGGGGTGCCGTCGGCGCTGCCGTACATGTAGATCGCGGTCCCCGGCACCCGGTGGGGTGGCTCGGCGGCGAAATCCGCCAGCAGCATCTTCCACGGGACCGTCTTCTCCTGCATTCGCTTGGCCAGAATCTCCCGGCCATGCTTCCAGGTGATCATCAGGGTGTAGGAGACGGCGCCGATCGCGAGGGGGACCCAGCCGCCCTGCGGAATCTTGAGCGCGTTGGCGGCGAGGAACACGACGTCGATCACGATGAACCCGCCGGTGGCCAGTATGGCCTTGGTGGCGCTCCACCCCCAGACCTCGCGACTCATCACGAAGAACATGACGGTCGTGATGACCATCAGCGTCGACAGGGCCACGCCGTAGGCCCCCGCGACGTTGCTCGACGTACGGAAGCCGAGGACCAGCGCGACCGTCAGCAGCATCAACGCCCAGTTCACGGCGGGTACGTAGATCTGCCCGATCTCACGCGACGAAGTGTGTTCGATCTGCATGCGCGGGCTGTACCCCAGCTGGATTGCCTGACGGGTCAGCGAGAAGGCCCCCGTGATCACCGCCTGCGACGCGATAATCGTGGCCGCCGTGGCGATCGCGATCAGGGGATACAAGCCCCAGGCGGGTGCCAGGTGATAGAAAGGGTTCACTGCCGCCTCGGGCTCCCGCAACAGCAGGGCTCCCTGGCCGAAGTAGTTCAGCAGCAGGGAAGGCAGCGGCACCGTGAACCACGCCAGTTGAATGGCGCGGTGCCCGAAGTGTCCGAGATCGGCGTACAGCGTCTCGCCGCCGGTCACGACGAGGAACACCGCGCCGAGCACCAGGAAGCCGCGCCCCGGATCCTCGAGGAAGAACCGCGCTGCGTGGTGCGGCGATGCGGCGGCGAGCACTGCGGGCTCCTGGATGATCCCGCTGATGCCGAGTGCGGCAAGCGTGGCGAACCACGTCAGCGTGACCGGGCCGAACACCGCCCCCACGCCCGCCGTCCCGCGACCTTGGAACAGGAACAGGCCCACGAGGATCATGAGGGTGATCGGAATGACCCAGCCGGCGAGCGCCGGTGTCGCGACCGCGAGGCCTTCCACGGCACTGAGTACCGAGATGGCGGGGGTCAGGGCGCCATCCGCGTACATCAGCGCCGCCCCGAAGATCGCCAGGACGATGATCGTGCGGCGCGGCATCAGACCGCGTCCGACCCGCGTGCCCTGAATGAGCGCCATCAGAGCGAGGATCCCTCCCTCGCCCTTGTTGTCGGCACGGATGATGACGAGGTGGTACTTGATGGTGACGATCAGGACGAGCGACCAGAAGATCAGCGACAGGACCCCCAGGACGTTGCCGGACGTGACGGGGATCCCGTGCGGGCCGTGGAACGCCTCACGCAAGGCGTACAGCGGACTCGTGCCGATGTCGCCGTACACCACACCGAGCGCGAGGAGGCTCAGGCCCGCGAGGTAACGACCACTCGGCGCGGGCCGGCCGACAGCGGGGGCCGCCGCCCCCGGCGGGACGTCAGCGCGCATCCAGTCCCGCGAGCGCGACCGCCAGCAGGATCACCTGCCGCGTGCCGGTCCGGGCCGACGGGACGTCGGCCCACTCCCGCAGCGTGTGCTGATCGCCGCCGGTCGAGCGCCCGATCGAGATCGCCGGGATGCCGCGCACCACGCCGACGTTCGCGTCCGTCGATCCCGTCGCGATGGCCGCCGGCCCGCTGCCGAACGACCAGCCCAGATGCCGCAGTACGTCGATCGCGGTCGCGACGAGGTAGTGGGCACGCCGGGGCGCGAGCTGGGCCGGCGTCCCGCCGGCGGCGTTGCGCTGCACCCACTCCCGCCGGAAGCCGACCGACTCCGCGGCCGCCGCCGCGCCGCAGGTGGCGACGATGGTGGAATCGAGCCGCTCGAGCAGCACCGGATCGACCGTGCGCAGGTCGACCGTGAACGACACCTCCTCGGGGATCGCGTTCACCACGTGCCCGCCCCGCAGCATCCCCACGTTGTAGACGGCGCCGACGGGTGCGTCGGCGGCCGGGAGCGGGATGCGATAGATGTCGAGGATGCACCGCGCCGCGGCGCGGGCCGGGTGGGGCTTGCCGCGCGACGTGTTCGTGTGCGACCCGGCGCTCGCGAACACCATGCGCGACCAGTAGATGCCGAGGGCGCCGTAGCGGACCGGACCGAGCTCGCCGTCCACCGCCACGAGCAGGTCCGCGGGCTGGCGGTCCATCCAGTAGGCCATGCCGCGCAGGCCGAGCTCCTCCTGCACCGTCCAGAGCAGCACGACGTCCCCGCGCGTGCGCAGCCCGGCCGCCCGCCACGCCCGCGCCACCGCCAGGAAGCTCGCCACCGACGCCGTGTTGTCGAACACCCCGGGAGCGCGCAGGGTGTCGGTGGCGCGGCGGACCGTGACGTCCGTGCCCTCGGGGTGGACCGTGTCGAGGTGCGCGGCGAACACCGTGCGGGGGCCGCCACCCGAACCTCGCAGCACCGTCCACACGTTGCCGAGCGAATCGGTCTCGACCGGCAGACCCTGGGCCTCGAGCTGGCCGCGGACGTACCGCGCGCGCTCCGCTTCCCCCCCGGAGGGAGCGGGGATCGCCGTCAGGCGGATCCACTCCTCGACCTGCTCCGTGAAGTGCGCGTCGACGTGCGCCAGGGCGTCACGGACGGTGCGCCGGTCCGCCAACTGAGGCGAGAAGCGGGAATCCGCCGGGGCCTGCGCCGCCGCCGCCCTGCCCCCGATCACCGCCGCCGCGGCCAGCCCGAAGACTCGCGCCCAGTATCCCACCGCATCCTCCTCCGCGCGGTTTCCGGCACCCTCGCGCGCGTTTCTGATTCGTGCCGCCGGACCGGCCGCGCGTAGGTTAGGCGCCGTGTCGCCGACCCACAAGATGCCCGAGGGCCCAGTGGCCACGCGGGCTGCCGCGCTGACCGAGTTGCGGGCCGCTCTGGCGGCGGCGCGCTGCGCCAGCTACGTCGCGGGACTCGCGACCGCCGACTTCGCCGCCCGCGAGCTGCTGCTGGTCACGCTCCAAGAGATCGACCGGGCGACGCGCGCCGCCGGCAAGCTGGGGGACTAGCCGCCGGTCGGGCGCGACGCGCCCCCGGGCACGGGCACCAGCCCCCAGTCGCTCGTGGAGCGGAAGGTGCGCCGTTGGTCCAGCTGCCAGAAGCGACGCGACGAGATCCCCACCTCGGCCTCGCGGAGCGCATCCCCGAAGGAGGCCGTGCGGGCGCTCGCGTTGTCCGCCCAGTGCAGGACCTCCGCCTCGAGCGTCAACGGCGGCACCGGGCTGCCGAACTCGCGCCGGCCGTGATGCGCCAGGATCAGGTGCTCCAGCACCAGCCGCTCTTCGGCCGTACACGGCGGGTCCGCCTCCCCGTCGAGCCGGGTGGCCAGCATGAGCGCGCCGAGCACCACGTGGCCGACCAGATGATGGGCCTCGGTGTACTCGAACAGGCCGTCCCAGCGGTATGCCTCGAGTTTGCCGATGTCGTGCAGCAGGACGCCGGCCAGGACCAGCTCCGGGTCTGCCGCGGCGACGCGAGCGATCGTCCGCGCGATCGCGCCGACCTCGACCGTATGCCGCAGCAGGCCACCGAGCGCGGCATGGTGGCCGGCGACGCTCGCCGGGCACTGCTCGAACCGGCGACGGAACGCATCGTCGTCGAAAAAGAGCGACAGCACCCGGGCCAGGCGTGGCCGCCGGATCTCGCGCCGCCAGCCGTCGAGGGTCTCCCAGTAGCGGGCGACGTCGCCCACCGACGGGAGGAGCGCCCGCCGGTCCACGCTCGTTTCGGGGAGGAGCCGCAGCGAGACCACGCGCAGCTGGCGGCGGCCCCGGTAGTCGGCCACCTCGCCGATCACCTGGACCGCGTGGCCCCGGCGGATCCCC
>DASPFU010000060.1:0-12133 GCA_035620935.1 Gemmatimonadales bacterium | reverse complement strand
AGCCGGGAGCCGGGAGCCGAGGGTCCCCGGGGACCGTCGTCATCCCGGAGTTGGACGGTCCGGCTCCCGGCTCCCGGCTCCCGCTGATTCGCCCCGCGCGGCTCGGCGACGTCCTCGCGCTCGAGGCGCTCGTGACCCCGTGGGTCGCGAGCGGCGACCTCCTTCCACGAAGCCGGTACGACCTCTGCCGCCACATCCGGGAGTACCACGTGGCCGTGGACCATGAGGAGACAGTGGTCGGGAGCGTCGCGTTGAAGCTCTATTCGCTCGAGCTCGGCGAACTGGGTGCGCTCGCGGTGCGGAGCGATCGGCAGGGCGCGGGCCTGGGCCGTGCGCTGTGCGCCACGGTCGTCGAGGAAGCCCGGGAGCTCGGTCTGCACGAGGTGTTCGCCCTCACCCGCCAGCCGCTGTTCTTCTCGCGCCTCGGCTTCGAGCCGGCCGAGCGGGAGCATTTCCCGCTGAAGGTGTGGGCGGACTGCGCCCGCTGTCCCCGGCAGGACGCCTGCGACGAAGTGGCGGTGACCCTGAAGCTGTAGTCACCGCACACTCCACTCCCCATTCCACTGCCACCGGCCCCCTCGCGCCAGTAGATTCTCAGTCTGGCCCAGTGAGGGAGGGGCTCGTGGCCGGCGGCATCTTCTGGGACGTCGATACGCAGTACGACTTCATGCGGGCGGACGGCAAGCTGTACGTGCCCGACGCCGAATCGATCATCCCCAACCTGCGGCGACTCACCGACCACGCCCACGGTCACGGCGTGCGCGTGGTGGCGAGCGCCGACGACCACGTGGCGGGCCACCGGGAGCTGTCGGACGCGCCGGACTGGACCGCGACCTTCCCCCCCCACTGTCTCCGGGGCACGCCCGGCCAGGCCAAGATCCCCGAGACGGCGTTACGAGATCCCCTGGTCATCGAACCCGACCCGACCGACCCGCGCGCACTCGCGGCGCGCATCCGGGTCCACCGCGGCGACATCCTGCTGCACAAGCACTGGTTCGATGTGTTCACCAATCCGAACGCGGAGATCGTCGTCGAGACGCTGGCCCCGGAGCGGGTCGTGCTGTACGGGGTCGCCACCGATGTCTGCGACCGGTACGCCATCGAGGGCCTGCGGGTGCGCTGGCCGCGTCTGCCGATCTTCGCCGTCACCGACGCCATGAAGCCGATTCACGCCGACGTCGCCGAGCGGTTGGTCAGCGCGTGGCGGACGCAGGGCGTGCACTTCGTCACCACCGATGACGTCCTGGCCGGGCGTCTCACCACCACGGCCGCGGAGAGTCCCGCATGACCGCCCTGCAGTCGCCGCCCGGCGCGGCATCCACGTTCGGCAAGTTCTTCCTCCCGGGGCCGACGGACGTGCACCCCGACGTCCTCGCCGCCCAGGTGCGGCCGATGATCGGCCATCGCTCGAAGGGCATGGAGGAGCTGCTGCAGCGGATCGCGCCCCAGCTCGGCGCCCTGGCGCGCACGACCCGCCCCGTCCTCGTCGGGTCGAACTCGGGGACGGGCTTCATGGAGATGGCGGTCCGCAACGGCGTGCGCCGGCGGGCCCTGTCACTCGTCAACGGCTCGTTCAGCGAGCGGTTCGCCAACATGGTGGTCGCGTGCGGCAAGGAGTGCATCCGTCTCGACGTGCCGCTCGGCGCGGCGATCGAGCCGGAGATGCTGCGCGATGCCCTGCGCCGCACCCCGGTGGACGCCGTGACGGTGGCCCACTCGGAGACCTCGACGGGCGTGCTGCAGGACGTTGAGGGCCTCGCCCGCGTGGTGCGCGAGTTCGACGACGTGCTGCTGCTGGTGGACGCGGTGACGTCGATGGCGGGATCCCCGGTGGAGCCGGACGCCTGGGGACTCGATTTCGCGTTCACGGGCTCGCAGAAGGCGCTCGCCCTGCCGCCCGGACTGGCGCTCGGGGTCGCCTCGGAGCGGATGCTCGAGCGCGCGAAGACCCTCGAGGCCCGCGGACTGTACTTCGACCTCGTGAGCTTCGAGACGGCGACGCGCAGGTTCCAGCCGACGAACACGCCCGCGCTGTCGCTGTTCTTCGCGCTCGAGGTGCAGCTCGGGCGGATCGCCGCCGAGGGCGGGGTCGCCGCGCGGTGGGCCCGCCACGACGCGATGCGCCGCGCCGTGGAGCGGTGGGCGGCCGAGCGCGGGATCGAGTACCTGCCACGCGAGGGCCGGCGCAGCTGGACGGTGTCGTGCCTCAAGCTGCCCGCCGGGAAGAGCGCCAAGGACGTGACGACGGCGCTGAAGAAGGACGGCTGGACGATCGGGTCGGGCTACGGCGGGCTGAAGGACACCACGATCCGCATCGGGCACATGGGCGACCATTCGCTGGCCGCGCTGGAGGAGCTCCTCCCGCTCGTGGAGGCGGCGATCCGATGACGTGGCGCGTGGTGGTGGCGGACCGGGTGGCTGGCGCCGGCCTCAAAGTGCTGAGCGAGACCACGGGCGTCGAGGTGGTCAATGTGGCGGGGCAGGGGCGGGAGGCGCTGGAGCGGGCGCTGAGCGGCGCGCACGCGCTCGTCGTGCGCAGCGAGACCCGCGTCACGGCCGAGCTGATGAACCGGGCGCCCCAGCTGCGGGTGGTCGCCCGCGCGGGCACCGGCGTCGACACGATCGACGTGCCGGCCGCGACCCGGCGCGGTATCGCGGTGATGAACACGCCGGGCGCCAACACCGTCAGCGCGGCCGAGCACGCGATGGGATTGCTCCTGGGACTGGCGCGACACATCCCCTGGGCGGCGGAGGCGATGCGCCGTGGGGAGTGGGACCGCAAGCGCTTCGAGGGCACCGAGCTGCGCGGCAAGACCATGGGGGTGATCGGGCTGGGCCGGATCGGCGCGCACGTGGCGCAGATCGCCCGGGCGTTCGGGATGACGGTCGTGGCCCACGACCCCTTCCTCCCCGCGGAGCGCGCCGCGGCGCTGCAGATCCGGCTGCTGCCCCTCGAGCAACTGCTGCGCGCCGCCGACGTCGTGACCCTGCACGTCGCCCTCACCGACGACACCCGGCACCTGATCAACGCCGAGCGGCTGCGCCTGATGAAGCCGACGGCGTTCCTCGTGAACACCGCCCGGGGCGAGCTGGTGGACGAACCCGCGCTGGCGGAGGCGGTCCGCGACAAGCGGATTGCCGGCGCCGCCGTCGATGTGTTCGCGGTGGAGCCGCTGCCGGCCGATTCGCCCCTGCGACAGCTCGACCGCGTGATCCTCACCCCGCACCTCGCGGCGTCCACCGCCGAGGCGCAGGAGCGGGTGGCGCACGAGATCTGCGTCGCTGTGCGCGACGCCATCGTGGAGGGCGACTACTCGTCCGCGATCAACGTGCCCGGGATCGCGGGCGACGTGCTGCGCCGGCTGGCGCCGCTCCTCGACCTGGCGCGACGCCTGGGACGCCTCGGCACGGCCCTGGCCGACGGGGCCCCGACGGCGGTGGAGGTGGCGTACGGCGGCAAGGACGAGCCCGCGCCCAAGCCGGTCACGATCGCGGCCGTGGAGGGTCTGCTCGCGGGCGTCAACGGCGGCGCGCCCGTGAGCCTGGTGAACGCCCTGCTGCTGGCGCAGGAGCGCGGCATCCAGGTCGGGCACAAGGTCGGCGCCGCCGAGCCGGGATTCGAGGCCACCGTCGGCGTGCGCGTGGACACCGCCCGCGGACGCACCCGGGTGATGGGCGCCCTGGCGGCGGGCCGGGACGGGCGCGTGATCCGGATCGACGAGTTCCCGGTGGATGTCGTGCCGGAAGGCTGGATGCTCGTGATCCGGAACCGCGACGTCCCCGGCGTGATCGGGCGCGTGGGGACCGTGCTGGGGGAGGCGGGCGTCAACATCGGCAGCTACCATCAGGCCCGCCGCGCCGGCGGCGGCGAGGCCCTGGCGGCCATCGCGGTCGATCAGCGGGTGGGCGAGCCCGTGCTCAGCCGGCTCGCGGCGCTACCGGACGTGCTGCAGGTCCACCTGGCCGACCTCGGCGGCTGACCCGGCCGGGCTTCCCCCCCCGGCGCCTCAGAAGGAGCCGGCGCCGAACTCCAGCACGTAGGTGAGGCGGTTGACGTCGAAGAATCCCCGGTTCTTGATGCCCGCCCGGAGACCCCAGTAGGGCGTGAGCGTGCCGAGGAACTTGACCGGGGTGTGCATCACGTTGACGCGGAACTTCAGCCCCGTCTCGAACACGAAGTCCCACTCCTTCACCGTGCCGCCGGCGCTGTCGGGCTCCTCGTCCTGCTCCGCTCCCGCCGCGATGTAGGTGTCCATCCAGCGCGACGCCGACGGCGTGTACAGCGCCATCCAGCCGAAATCCCGGAGCTTCTCATCCGTCAGGTACATCCGGTGGACGATGTACCCGCCCGTCATCGGCTCCTCGAGATGCTTCACGATGAAGAACGGGAACACGAACGACAGCCCGACCGCGCCGCTGCCGTCGGCACGCGCCGCGATCGACAGCGACTTCAGCGCCGCGCCCTCCTCGACCCAGTCCCCCCACTGCTTTGCGTCGTTGAGCCTCCCCACCTCCGGCCAGCCCGGGACCTCGTGGTTCTGGATGATGTGCGCCAGGGCGTCGTCGTCGCCCGCGATCGCAGACGTGGGGTAGGGCCGCAGCTCGTACACGGCGTGCGGCTCGCCATCGATCCGCTCGAGCATCCGCCGGCGCAGCGGGCTGTCGTCCGGCAGCGGCGGGAACACGCGGTGCTGCGGCTGGCGGACCTTGGCCATCCACGGCTCGAACCCACCGGAGCCGAGCAGGCCGGTGCGCATGTTGTCGCGCACGCCCCACGCATCGTTGGCGCGGACATTCACGTCGTATCCCGGCGTGAAGTAGCCGTCGCCGTTCTTGTCGGTGGCGATCCCGTGCTTCCCCTCCTCGACGAGCAGATGCATCGGGAATTCGATCTGCTCGTCCTCCCGGGTCTCGACCACGTTCCAGAACCAGACCAGGCCGTGCGCCTTGGCCGACACCCGGGTGACCAGCAGCACCCGAGTCGGCTGCGCACAGCGGGTGTTGGGGTACTGCGCGAACTTGTCCCACGTGCTCGGCAGGGCCACGATGCGGAACTCCGTGGTCTCGGTGTCGTGCTGGTGCGCGCCCAGCCCCGCCTCGTCCGAGAAGTAGGCGACGAAGATCATGGTGATGGCGCCGACCGCGGCGAGATCGACGCTGCCGCGGCCCGGATCGGTGGTGTCGGGGATGAAGACCTGCTGCTGCTGCCCCGGACGCGCGAGGACGCGGTTGATCTGATAGTGGACCACCGGGCGATCCGTGGGGGGCTCACCGGGGATCGCTTCGGGGATGCGGATGTCCGCCCCCCGCCGGCGCTGGAGCAGGGGCTCGTCGGGCGAGAACCAGTAGATCGGCGCCGCGTAGGCGGCGAGCCGCGACAGCGACATGTGCGCCTCGGTTCCCCACCAGATGACGCCCGGCACGTCGCGGAAGTCGCACCGCGCGGTGGATGACTGCTGGGCGGCGAGGCCCGGGACGAGGAGCGTTCCCAGTACGGCGGCGATGCTGGATCTATGGCGGTCCGGGGTCATGCGTTCCTCGGGATGGTCTGGTCGGTGGCCGGCGCGAGACGGAACGTCTGCACGGCCGCCGTGAGCTGATCGGACGCCTCGGCGAGCTGGCCCGCCGACGAGGCAATCTCCTGCGTGGACGCGCTCTGCTGCTCGCTCGACGCCGCGATCTCCTCCGCGGACGCGAGCAGCGACTCGGTGCCTTGCGCGAGCGCCCCGAGCCGCTGCGCGATGCCGTCGACCAGCGTGCGGACCTCGCCCGCCGATGCGGCGATCTCGCGGCTCCAGGCGTCGTTCGCCTCTACCTCGCCTGCCACGCTCGCGAGTCCCGCGGCGCCCGCTTCGGCGGCGGCGCGGGCGGCCGCGCCGCCCTGCGCCAGGCGCGCGAGCCGGTCGCGGTTCGCCTGGACCCGCGCCACGACGCCCCCCATCGTCTGGGCCGTCTCGGTGGCGGCACCCGCGGCGACACTGGCGAGTTTGCGTACCTCGTCCGCCACCACGGCGAACCCGCGGCCCTGCTGTCCAGCTCGCGCGGCTTCGATGGCCGCATTGAGCGCGAGCATGTTCGTCTGCATCGCGATCGACCTGGTCTGCGTGACGAACCGCTGGATCTCCTCCGATGCCCGCGCCAGGGCGTCCGCTTCCTCGAAGCCCTGCTCGACTTCCGCGGCGAGCTGCGCGAGCGCCAGCGCGCTCTGGGCGAGCCGGTCCCGGTGCTGCTGGGTGGTCTCCGACAGCGCGGCGTTGCGCCGGGCGGATTCCTCGGCGCCTTCGGCGAGCGCCGACGCGATCGCCAGGATGCGACTCGCGTCCTCCGCCGTCGCGCGCACCAGCGCGGCCTGGTCCGCCGTGCGACGCGAGAGGTCCTGGCATGTCGAGGCCATCTCCTGTGTGGACGCGGTCATCTGCTGGGTGGACGCGGAGATCTCCGCCGCCATGGCGGCGGCTTCGTCCGCCGCGCTGCGGATCGCGTGCACCAGCCGGCGCAGGGCCGCCACCATCTCGTGCAGCGCGCCGCTCAGGTCGGCGACTTCCGCCGTCTCGACCTGCTCCCGGGTCACCGCGACCGACAGGTCCCCGGAGGCCACCTGTCCGGCGAGAACGGCGGCGCGACGCACCGGAGCGGTGATGCGGCGCTCCACCCATCGCTGCGACTGCCACAGCAGGACGGCGGTCAGGGCCAGCAGCCCCAGCAACCCCGTGTAGATCGTGCGCACTGCGGTGTTGGCGGCCGCGTAGACCCGCGCCTCCGGCTGTCGGAACAGCACCCACCAGCGCCCGTCGGGGGTCGGGACCGATGCCACGAGCTCGCGGCCGGTCGCCGTCGCCACGGTCACGGACGCGGGAGCGCGGCCACGCGGTATGGCGGCGGCATCCGCGATGGGCTGCAGCAGGAACAGGGAGTCGGGAGGGATGAGGAGACGGCCCTGCGAATCCACGACCTGGAGGTACGCACCGTCCTCCAGCTCGGCCACCGACAGGAGGGCGGCGAGCTCGGCCAGGGGCGTGACCGCCTTGAGCACGCCGGTCGGCTGCCCCCCGGCGCCGCGCAGCGCCACGGCGTGCTCGAGCGCCGCCATCCCGGCGGAGGAGTCGTAACGGGGTGGGCCTTCGTAGAGTCCGGCGCGGACGGCAGCCTGCCACCAATCCTCGTCCGACTGGACGAAATCCGACGTCGGCCCGGTCGCGAGGACCACCAGGCCGCGGCGCTCCGTGAAGAACACTTCGGCGAAGCCGCCGCGGGCGGCGGCCTGCCGCAGCACCCGCAGCGGGGCGGCCTCCCCTCCCAGCTGCCGCCGTCCCGCGAACCGGACCTCGAGCGTCGCCACCGGGACGTCGTCCAGCCCCTCGGCGGTCGCGCGGCGGCTGGCCTCCTCCGCGGCGGCGGCGAGCGCCGGATCGAGGCCGAGCAGCTCCACCGCCCGGCGGCGCTCCGTGAGATACGTGCCGGCGAGGAGGCCGACGCGGGCCGCCACCTCGAGGCTGCGCTGGCGCGCCAGGCGGGAGGCGTCCGCCCGGACGGCGCGCCGGGCGATGATCGCCATCACCGCGGCCAGCACGACGGCGACCGCGGCGGCGGTGACCACCAGGCGACGGGGGAGCCCGTGTGTCTCGGTCGCCACGTCAGCTGCCGGGGGCCGTGTCGCGGCCGGCGATGTCGGGACCGGGCTGGTCGCGTCCGGGATGGAAGAGGTCGTTCACGCTGTGGCGGCCAAGTCTACGAGCGATTGGTGATGGACGCAATCCTGTGTAGTTTCAAACACTTATGTCCAACGTCCCGGTGTACGATCCGCAGGCCGTCGAGGCGGCGTGGCAGGCCCGATAGGCCGAGCGCCACACCAATGAACCGGATCTCGACCACCCGCGGCGTCCGTTCTACAACCTCATGATGTTCCCCTATCCCTCGGCCGAGGGACTCCACGTGGGGAACCTGTTCGCGTTCACCGGCGCCGACATCTTCGGCCGCTTCCGCCGACTCCAGGGGTTCGACGTGTTCGAGCCCATGGGGTTCGACGCCTTCGGCATCCACTCGGAGAACTACGCGCTGGCGGTCGGGACCCACCCGGCGAAGCTCATCCCCCGGAACATCGAGACGTTCCGGCGGCAGCTGCGGCGCTTCGGCGGGATGTTCGACTGGCGCCACGAGCTCTCCACGACGGACCCGGCGTACTACAAGTGGACGCAGTGGCTGTTCCTCCAGCTCTTCAAGCACGGGCTGGCGTACCGCAAGCGGGCGGCCGTGAACTGGTGCCCGGCGTGCAAGACGGTGCTCGCCAACGAGCAGGTGATCAACGGGTACTGCGAGCGCCATCCGGACGTGAAGGTCGAACAGCGGTTCCTCGAGCAGTGGTTCTTCGCGATCACGCGGTACGCCGAGCGCCTGCTGGACCACCTCACGTACCTCGACTGGTCGGACAGCACGGTGGCGCTGCAGCGCAACTGGATCGGGCGGAGCGAGGGCGCGGAGATCGTGTTCGAGACGCCCGCGGGGTCGCCCATCACGGTGTTCACCACCCGCCCTGACACGGTGTTCGGGGCGACGTATCTGGTGCTCGCCCCGGAGCACCCGCTGGTCGATGCGCTGTCGGGGCAGGAGCAGCGCCGTGTGGTGCGGGAGTACCAGCGGGAGGTCCAGGGGCGGGACATCGTGTCGCGCAAAGTCGGGGATCGCACCAAGACGGGCGTGTTCATCGGATCCTACGCCCGGAACCCGGCTACCGGCGAGTCGATCCCCATCTGGATCGCGGACTACGTCCTGATGGAGTACGGCACCGGTGCGATCATGGCGGTGCCGGCCCACGACAAGCGCGACTTCGAGTTCGCCACGGAGTTCGGGCTCCCGATCCGCCAGGTGGTGCGGGTGGAGGGCGAGGCGCTGCCCGTGGTCTCGGAGAACGGGACCCTGGTCAACTCGGCGCCATTCGACGGGATGCCGTGCGCGGGGGCCGCCCGGGAGATCGTCCAGTGGCTCGAGCGCAGCGGCGCGGCCCGGGCGCAGGTGCAGTACCGCCTGCACGACTGGTGCATCTCGCGCCAGCGCTATTGGGGGCCGCCGATCCCGATCATCTACTGCGACGCGTGCGGGCCGGTGGCGGTGCCCGAGGCCGACCTGCCCGTCGAGCTGCCGTTCATCGAGGACTTCAAGCCCGACGACTCGGGAGTGAGTCCGCTGGCGCGTCACGCCGAGTGGTACCACGTGCCGTGCCCCCGGTGCGGGGCGCCGGCGCGGCGCGAGACCGACGTGTCGGACACGTTCCTCGACTCGTCATGGTACTTCCTGCGGTATCCGTCGACCGAGTTCGACGACCGCCCGTTCGACGCCGGACGGACCCGGACGTGGCTGCCGGTCACGACCTACATCGGCGGCAACGAGCACGCCGTGCTGCACCTGCTCTACTCGCGCTTCATCACCATGGTGCTGCACGAGCTCGGCCACCTGGAGTTCGAGGAGCCGTTCCCCAAGCTCCGCGCCCACGGGTTGATCGTGAAGGACGGGGCCAAGATGTCCAAGTCGCGCGGCAACGTGGTCGTCCCCGACGCCTATGTCCAGAAGTGGGGCGCCGACACCTTCCGCATGTACCTCATGTTCCTCGGGCCGTTCCAGGAAGGCGGGGACTTCCGCGACGAGGGCATCACGGGCATCCGGCGCTTCCTCGACAAGGTCTGGATCCTGGGCCACGAGGCGGCCGTAGCGAGGCCGGGGGGGCTCCCCCCCGCCGTCGAGCGCAAGCTCCACCAGACGATCCGCAAGGTCACCGACGATACCGAGGCCCTGCGCTACAACACGGCGATCGCGGCGATGATGGAGTACGTGAACGAAATGCGGAATGCCGAGTGCCGAATGCGGAATGGCGTCGAGCCGCTGCTCGTGATGCTGGCGCCCTACGCGCCGCACCTGTGCGAAGAGCTGTGGGCAAGGCTCGGACACGCGAAGTCGATCTTCGTGGAAGGGCGCTGGCCCGCCTTCGACGAGCGGCTGGCGGCCGAGGAGGAGGTCGAGCTGGTGGTGCAGGTGAACGGCAAGCTCCGCGCCCGTCTCACCGTTCCCCGTGGCGTGACGCAGGCCGATGCGGTGGCACGCGCCCAGCGCGAGGCGTCCGTCCGCAAGTTCGTGGACGGGAAGGACGTGCGCAAAGTGGTGTACGTGCCCGATCGCCTGGTGAACCTGGTCGTCTGATCACAGGATCTTCGCCACCAGATCTCCGACGAAGTACCCCACGATCGCCACGCCCAGGCCGACGACGAACATGTCGATGCCGGAGCGGAACAGGCCGCGTCCGGTGAACAGGCTGCGCGCGGCACCGACGCCGAAGTGCGACAGCATGGCCAGGGCGAACGCGGTCCACATCGCCGCCGCGCCCTCGAGCACGAGGAACGGAGCCACCGGGATGAACGCGCCGATCGCCGTCGCGGTCCCGGTGACCCATCCTTCCTTGAGCGGCGTGGAGTGCGCTTCGCCGATCTTCAGCTCCTCGCGCACCTTCTCCGCGAGGGCGCGCTCGGGGTCCATCATCACGTCCGCCGCCATCTGCCGGGCTCGCGCCGGTTCGATGCCCTTGGCCTGGTAGACCAGGGCGAGCTCCTCCTCCTCAACCTCCGGCATCAGGCGGATCTCCTCGCGCTCGGTCGCGATCTCGTGGGCGTAGACCTCCTGCTCGCTCTTGGCCGCCAGATACCCGGACGATCCCATCGAGAGCGCGTCGGCGATCATCCCGGCGACGCCGGAGATGAGCACCACGTGCGCGCCGACCTCCGCGCCGATCACGCCCGCGACCAGTCCGAAGTTGGCGGTGAGGCCGTCGTTGAAGCCGTACACCACATTGCGCAGAAAGCCGCCGGACTCGGTTCGGTGCCATGGCTCCGGGCCCGCCCCGGTGAGGCCGGCGAGGGTCTCGGCGTGGTGCGCGGACTCACGCGCCAACGTGAGCGAGACGTCGTGGGCCGCTCCTGGCTCGGTGCGCCGGTGGAGGTCGAGGTAGCCCTTCACCTCGCGCCCCTCCTCGCGCAGCAGGGCGGGAAGGAGGTAGCGTGGACCGAAGCGGCGACCCAGCCACGCCATGGCGCGAGCCTGGACGCTGGGCACCGGGCCCCCCTCCGGCACGGCGTGGCCATGCTCCCGGAGCAGCCTGGCCCAGAGATCGGTGTGGCGGCGCTCCACCTCGGCGAGCTGCAGGAAGATCTCGCGGCGGCCGCCGTCCGACTCCGCCGCGGCGAGGACGCCGTACAGGAACGCGGCGTCGGCTTCGTCCTGATAGTGATGCAGCCAGGTTCTGACGTCGGGGGTCGTCATGGGCAGGGAAGATACCGTGAGGATACGCAAGTGCAAGTGTGGCAAAAGGTTACCAACGGCGGAGTGAGTGGTACGTGGTCTACTCAGCTCCGCAGCCGGCCTCCGCCCGGAACGAAGCACTCACCACTCACCACTCACCACGCTGTATCAGTCTCGCGCTGCGACCCTTCAGCCCCCTGTCGCATCATAACTTGCAGCCGATGACGCTGTCTCTTGCGGTGCCGGACATCCTGGTCGCGCGCGCGAAGGCCGGGGACGAAGAGGCACTCGAGGCCCTGTACCGGGCATTCGAGACGCCGGTCTACAACCTCGCCCGGCGCATGCTGCGCAACTCAGAGGATGCCGAGGACGTGCTCCAGGAGACGTTCCTCGAGGTGGTCCGCAGCATCGGGAGGTACCGCGGGGACGGGTCGCTGTGGGGCTGGATCCGGCAGATCGCGGCCTCGAAGGCGCTGATGCGCATTCGCCGCGAGCAGGTCCGCACGACCGAGGAACTGCTCGAGGACACGACGGGGCGGGCGGCCCCGCCGGTCGGGCTGGCTCTCGACCTGGAACGCGCGTTCGAGAGCCTGAGCGAAACGTCGCGGGCGGTGGTGTGGCTGTACGACGTGGAGGGGTACACGCACGAGGAGATCGCCGAGATGATGGGGAAGACGGTGAGCTTCTCGAAGTCCCAGCTGGCGCGGGCGCATGCGCGCCTGCGACGCCAGCTGGGCGGGGCGCAGGGAGGGACGACATGACGCACTGCACCATGGAAGACCTGCTCGATCTGCGCGCCGGCGAGGGCTCGGTGGCCGCGCGACGGCATGTGACGGAGTGCGCGGCGTGCGGG
>DASPFU010000059.1:0-21612 GCA_035620935.1 Gemmatimonadales bacterium | reverse complement strand
CGCCGCGGGCACCCGCGACTCCGGGTACCCGCGCGCCACGTCGACCATGCACCGCAGCACGGTCTGGACCGCCAGCCGGCGCTCGCCGCGCCGCCACAGGGCGACCACGCCGACGGTGGCGTTCAGCTCCGCGATCCTGAGCGACGCCGTGCCTTCAGGGGGCATCGCGGCGCGCGAGCGGGCGAGCAGGGCCCACCCGCGGCCCGCAGCCACCGCCAGGTGGGACGAGCGCAGGTCCCCGTCGAGGGCCAGCACCGCTGAGCGCAACCCTGCCGCGCGCAAGGTGTCCAGCAGGCGATCGAGCACCGCCGGCTGGAGCGTCTGCCGCGGCACCACGAGCGGCAGCTCGGCCAGCTCGGTCAGGGTGACACGGCCGCGTGGGGCCAGGGGATGCCCGTACGGCACGATGGCGCAGTCGAGCGCTTCGCCCCAGAGCGGCTGCGACGACAACCCGGGGGGGAGCGCATCCTCGACGCTGACCGCGACATCGGCGCGTCCATCCACCACCGCCTGCCAGGTGGCCGGCGGATCGAAATCCTGGACGACGAGGACGATCTCCGGATGATCACGGCCGAGCGATTCCTGCACGGCGGACGGGAAGCCGCGAACGATGGCGGCGCGCAGCGCGCTCAGCACGACCCGGCCGCGGCGTCCCGCGGCCGTCGCTCCGGCCCCGTCGAGTGCGGCCGCCGTGTCGCCCAGGAGGAGCGTCGCGCCGGCCGCCAGCGACTCGCCGGCGGGGGTGAGCGCGACCCCCCTGGCGTGACGCTCGAGCAGGGCGACTCCGAGCTCGCGCTCCAGCGCGCGGATCCGCCGCGACAGGGCGGGCTGCGCGACGCGCACCATCCGCGCGGCGCTGCTCAGGTTGCGCGTCTCGGCGACGGCTGCGAAGTACCGCAGGTCCCGCAGGTCGATGCCGCTCCGTCCCGCCATACCCGCCCCGTATGGGATTCCCAGCGACCCGGTATTGGCACACCGGCTGCCCCAGTCGCTATCAAGCACGTACCGACCGCTAACACATAGGACGCCGCACGCGATGCCGCCAGTGGCCGAGCCCGACCCCCGCGACCGCACCGGTGAGAGCGAGACCATCCTCCTCGTGGAGGACGACGACGCCCTCCGTACGGTGGTCGTCCGGATGCTGGAGCGGCACGGATTCTCCGTGTTGAGCGCCGGCAGCGGCACGGAGGCGCTCGCCCTGTTCGAGCGCCACGCCGCCGACGTGGACGTGCTGCTCACCGACATCGTCCTGCCGGACCTCGGCGGGCCGGAGCTGGTGGAACAGCTCGCCGCCCGCTGGATCGAGCCGCCGGTGATCTACATGTCGGGCTACCTGGACCCGGAGGTGGAGCGCCGCGTGACCGTGTCGTCCCGCATCCGCCTGCTGCGCAAGCCGTTCACCTTCGACACCCTCGTGCGGGCGGTGCGGGAGGCCCTGGACCGCTGAGCGCCCGGGCCCCTGGCGGCCCCGCGATCCTGGTGCCACCGGGCTCGGTGGCGCGCCGGGGGTGACAGGTTATCATCAGGCAGGCCCCTCCTCCGGCGGACCATGACCACGACCCAACAGCAGCCAATCGTCCAGCGCCTGCGCGAGCACTCCACGCTCGGTGGGGCGCCGCTCGCCCAGCTGGAGTGGCTCGCGGCGCACGGCACGCCGCGGCACTACGCCACCGGTGAGTTCGCGATCCGCCAGGGCGATCCGGGCATGGACTCCCTGATGGTGCTGCTCACGGGGCACATCGAGCTGTACGTGAACCGGGGGCGGGGGCGGCGCAAGATCGCCGAGTGGCGCGGCGGCGAGGTGAGCGGCGTGCTGCCGTACTCGCGGGTCACCGTCGCCATCGGGGACGGCGTGGCCGAGGCCGACACCGATGTCTGGATGGTGTCGCGCGACCACTTCCCGGAGATGATCCGCGAATGCCCAGCCGTGACGGCGATCCTGGTGCACGTGATGCTCGACCGCGCCCGTCACTTCACCTCCACCGACCTGCGGGACGAGAAGCTGGTGGCGTTGGGAAAGCTCGCCGCCGGGCTGGCCCACGAGCTCAACAATCCGGCGTCGGCCCTGGTGCGCAGCGCCAAGGCCCTGGGCGAGCTGCTCGACCAGGGGGAAATGGCGGCACGCGCGCTCGGCGCCCTCGGCCTGCCGGCCGCGCAGCTCGCTCACCTCGACGCCCTCCACGGCACCTGCCTCGCGGCGCCGGTGCGCACCTGGTCACCGCTCGAGCGCGCGGATCGCGAGGACGCGCTGGCGACCTGGCTCGCGGCGCACGCGACGGACGCGAGCCTGGCGGTGCCGCTCGCGGAGACGGGGGTCTCGCTCGACGTGCTGGAGGGGCTCGCGGGCGTCGTGCCCGGCGGCGGGCTCGCGGTGGCGCTGCGCTGGATCGCCGCGGATTGCGCCGTGCGCGGCCTCACCCAGGAGATCGATCGCGGCGCGGCGCGCGTGTTCGACCTCGTGTCGGCCGTGAAGGGGTTCACGCAGATGGACCGCACGCCGGTGGCGCAGCCGGTGGACATCGGCCGGGGGCTGCGGGACACCATCATCGTGCTGCGCTCCAAAGCGGCGTCCAAGTCGGTCAGCCTGACGGCCGACGTGGACGCGGCGCTCCCGCCGGTGCAGGGGGTGGGGGCCGAGCTGAACCAGATCTGGGCGAACCTGGTGGACAACGCGCTGGACGCCGTGGGGCAGGAAGGGCACGTCACGGTCACCGCCCGCCCGGAGGGGGACCGGGTGCTGGTGGAGATCGCCGACGATGGGCCGGGCATCCCGGCGGACATCCGCGAGCGGATCTTCGATCCGTTCTTCACCACCAAGGATGTGGGGCAGGGGACCGGGCTGGGGCTGGACATCGTGCGGCGCACGCTGGAACGGCACGATGGCGAGATCGACGTCGAGTCGCGTCCCGGGCGGACGGTGTTCCGGGTGCGGCTGCCGGCCGAGGGGATGCGATCCAGCGGCCGGTGGTCGCGCGCGACGTCGCGGATTCAGATCGAGGAGTAGCTCAGACCGTCTCCAGGTACTTGTGGATCATCCCCACCGCGGCGGATCCCTCGCCCACGGAGGATGCCACGCGCTTGGTGGAGCCGGCCCGCACGTCGCCGGCGGCGAAGATGCCCGGCACGCTCGCTTCGAGCAGGAAGGGATCGCGGTCGAGGGTCCAGCCCTTCGGGCGTTTGCCGCCGCGCAGCAGGTCGGGACCGGTGAGGATGAACCCCTGCTCGTCGCGCTCCAGCAGGTTCGCCACGATTCCGGACCGCGGCGTGGACCCGACGAAGATGAACATGGCGTCGGCGGCCAGGGCGCGCGTCTCTCCCGTCGGGCCATCCTCCACCTCGATGGACTCGAGCCGGCCGTTCCCCGCCACCCGCCGAACGACGGAGCCCGGCAGGACCTGGATGTTGGCGGCGGCCGCGATCCGGTCCACCAGGTACTGCGACATCGTGGCGGCGAGTGACGCCCCGCGCACCAGCATGATCACCCGCCGGGCGTACCGTGAGAAGAGCAGGGCGGCCTGGCCGGCGGAATTGGCCCCGCCGACGATCACCACGTCCTGGTCGCGCAAGGCCACCGCTTCGGCGAGCGCCTCGCCGTAGTAGACGCCGGCTCCCGTCAACGCCTCGACTCCGGGGGCGTCGAGCCGCCGGACGTCCACGCCGGTGGCAAGCAGCAGCGCCGAGCAGCGCAGCTCCGTCCCGTCATCGAGGGTCACCACGCGATACGGGTGCTCGCCCCGGACCCCGGTCACCTCCCGTGGCGTCACGATCTCGGCGCCGAACCGGCGCGCCTGGATGGTGGCGCGGCGGGCCAGGTCGGCACCGCTCAGTCCTCCCGGGAATCCGAGGTAGTTCTCGATCTGCGCGCTCGTGCCGGCCTGTCCGCCCGTGGCCTGGCATTCGAGCAGGATGGTGCGGAGGCCCTCGGACGCGCCGTACACCGCCGCCGCGAGACCGCTGGGGCCGCCCCCCACCACGATGAGGTCGTAGAACGGCTTGGTGGCGGCCGTCTGCAGGCCGAGGCGCTCGGCGAGCTCGCGCGGAGTCGGCGCCACCAGGGCCGGCCCGTCCGGGAAGAAGACGACGGGCAGCCGTGCCAGGCCGGGACTGACGGCTTCGACGATTCCGCGGGTGGACCCGTTCGCATCCACGTCGAGCCACTCGTAGGGCGTCTGGGTGCGCGACAGGAAGTCCTTCACCGCGTGGCTCTGGGGCGACCACCGTGATCCGGCCACCCGGATGCCGGAGAACGGCGGGCGATACCCGGCGGACCAGTCGGCGAGCAGCCCGTCCAGCACCGGGTAGAGGTGCTCTTCGGGCGGGTCCCACGGCTTCATGAGGTAGTGGTCCAGCCCGATCGTGTTGATGCCCTTGATGGCCGCGTCGGTGTCGGCGTACGCGGTGAGCAGGACCTTGCGGGCATCGGGGTAGAGCGCCTTCGCCTCGGTGAGGAATGCCGTACCGGTCATCACCGGCATCCGTTCGTCCACCACGAACAGGGCGACCGGATCGTTGCGGGCCTTGAGCTCGCGCACGGTCTCGAGCGCGCGGGTGCCCGAGTCCGCCTTGACGATGCGGTAGCCGGTGCCGTACTGGCGCCGCAGGTCCCGCCCGACGGCGTTGAGGACCTCGGGGTCGTCGTCTACCGTGAGGATGGCCGGCTTGGCCCGGGGGTTCGGCGTGGTCATGGATCACGTTCAAGGTGCGGGGGGAGCGGCCCCGGGGGAAGGGCTGCCCCACGGCCTTGCCGGGCCGCGGGGGGCGCTGTCGATTCCGGCGCTTGCCGATCGACTATCTGGCGTCCACGGCCACTATCCCACTGTTCCCGGAGGGACGCATGCGGTATCTGTGCCTGATCTACGACGAAGAGAAGCAGCTGGCCGGCATGTCCAAGACCGAGTCTGACAAGTTCATGGGCGAGTACTTCGGGTTCACGGAGGGGATCAAGCAGAGCGGCCATTACATCGGCGGCGAGGCGCTGCAGCCGGTGCAGACGGCCACCACCGTGCGGGTCCGCGGCGGCAAGGTATCCACCACGGACGGTCCCTTTGCCGAGACGCGGGAGCAGCTGGGCGGCTATTACCTCATCAACGCCCGGGACCTGAACGACGCCATCCAGGTGGCCGCGAAGATCCCGTCGGCGCGGCTCGGCTGCGTCGAGGTGCGGCCGATCCAGGAGTTCGACCAGCCGTAGTGCGGGTCCCATCGTGGTGAGCGAGGACGCACGTGCGCGCGTGCGCGCGGTGGTGAACGCCATCTACCGCGCCGAGTCGCGCCGCGTCCTCGCCACCCTGATCCGCCTGCTGGGCGATTTCGACCTCGCCGAGGAGGCGCTGCACGACGCGTTCGTGGCCGCGCTGGAGCGCTGGCCGCGGGATGGCGTCCCGGCCAGTTCCCGCGCCTGGCTGGTGTCGGCGGGCCGGTTCAAGGCGATCGACGCCCTGCGCCGGCGCGCCCGGTTCGACGCGTCGCTGGGCGTGCTGGCGCAGCGGCTCGAGACCGATGCGGCTGGATCGCCCGACCCGGACGACGACGCGGTCGCGGACGACCGGCTGCTCCTGATCTTCACCTGCTGCCATCCCGCCCTGCCGCCCGACGCCCGGGTGGCGCTGACGCTGCGCGAGGTCTGCGGTCTCACCACCGAAGAGATCGCTCGTGCGTTCCTCACGGCGGCGCCCACCGTGGCACAGCGCATCGTACGGGCGAAGGGCAAGATCCGCGATGCGCGCATCCCCTACGAGGTGCCGGCGCGCGCGGACCTGCCCGAGCGGCTCGACGCGGTGCTGCGCGTGGTCTACCTGGTGTTCAACGAGGGGTACGCCGCGACGGCCGGAGGCTCGCTCACGCGGGCGGACCTCTCGGGGGAGGCGATCCGGCTCGGGCGGGTCCTGGTCGATCTGCTGGCCGAGCCCGAGACGCTCGGCCTGCTGGCGCTGATGCTGTTGCACGACGCGCGGCGCGCCGCTCGTACGACGGCGGACGGCCAGCTGATCCTGCTGGCGGATCAGGATCGTGCGCGCTGGGACCGGGCCCAGATCGCGGCGGGGGCGGCGCTGGTGGAGCGGGCCCTGTCGTCGCGCCGCTTCGGGCCGTACACGCTGCAGGCGGCGATCGCCGCGGTGCACGCCGAGGCGGCGACCGCGGCGGAGACGGACTGGGCGCAGATCGTGGGGCTGTACGACGTGCTCCAGCGGGTGGACCCCTCGCCGGTGATCGAGCTGAACCGCGCGGTGGCGGTGGCGATGCGGGACGGTCCGGCGGCCGGACTCGCGCTGATCGACGCCATCCTCGCGCGCGGCGACCTGGCCGACTACCACCTGGCGCACTCCGCGCGCGCCGACCTGTGCCGCCGGGTGGGCGACGTCGCCGCGGCGCGCGCGTCCTACGCGCGCGCGCTCGCGCTGGCGCGACAGGAGCCCGAGCGGCGGTTCCTCGAGCGGCGGCTGGCGGAGCTCTCGCGGTGACATCATTATCGATGCGGCAACCCCCTCGGCAAGGAGCGGCAGCATGAGCGGCGTCAGGATCCTGGTGGGCACCCGCAAGGGGGCCTTCGTGCTCACGGCGGACGGCGCGCGGAAGCGCTGGGACGTCAGCGGTCCCCACTTCGCCGGCTGGGAGATCTACCACGTCAAGGGATCGCCGGCGGACCCGAGCCGTATCTACGCGTCGCAGTCGTCCGGCTGGTTCGGCCAGCAGATCCAGCGCTCCGACGACGGCGGCGGCAGCTGGGCGCCGGTGAACAACGAGTTCGTCTACGACGGCGTCCCCGGCACGCACCAGTGGTACGACGGTACGCCGCACCCCTGGGAGTTCAAGCGGGTGTGGCACCTCGAGCCGTCGCTCGGCGACCCCGACACCGTCTACGCCGGCGTGGAGGACGCGGCGCTGTTCCGCTCCACCGACGGCGGGAAATCCTGGCGCGAGCTGGCGGGGCTGCGGGGCCACGGATCGGGGCCCGCGTGGCAGCCGGGCGCGGGCGGGATGTGCCTGCACACCGTGCTGCTCGATCCGGCCAACCGTGACCGCATCTTCATCGCGATCTCCGCGGCGGGCGCGTTCCGATCGGACGACGCCGGGACCACGTGGCGGCCGGTGAACCGGGGGCTGGTGTCGAAGTACATCCCCGATCCCACCGCCGAGGTGGGGCACTGCGTGCACCGCATCGCGATGCACCCGTCGCGGCCGCGCGTGTTGTTCATGCAGAAGCACTGGGACGTGATGCGCAGCGACGACGCGGGCGACTCGTGGCGCGAGGTGAGCGGTAACCTGCCCACCGACTTCGGTTTCCCGATCGACGTGCACGCCCACGAGCCGGAGACGATCTACGTGGTGCCGATCACCAGCGACTCCGAGCACTTCCCGCCCGAGGGGAAACTGCGGGTGTACCGCAGCCGCACCGGTGGGGGCGAATGGGAGGCGCTGACGACCGGGCTGCCGCAGCGCGACTGCTACGTCAACGTGCTGCGCGACGCGATGTCGGTGGACTCACTCGACCCGTGTGGCGTGTATTTCGGCACGACGGGCGGGCAGGTGTACGCGTCCGCCGACGCGGGCGACAGCTGGACGCCGATCGTGCGGGACCTCCCGGCGGTGCTCTCGGTCGAGGCGCAGACGCTGCCGTGATCCGGGTCGAGCTGCCGGCGCACCTGCGGACCCTCGCGCAGGTCGACCGCGAGGTGACCCTCGAGGTCGACGGGCCCGCGACGCGGAGGGCGGTGCTCGACGCACTGGAGGCGCGCTATCCCGCGCTGCGCGGCACGCTTCGCGATCACGGGAGCGGGCGGCGCCGGGCGTTCGTGCGGTTCTTCGCCTGCGGCCGGGACCTGACCCACGAGGCCGCGGACGCGCCGCTGCCGGCCCCGGTGTCCGCGGGCGCCGAGCCGTTCCTGGTGGTGGGGGCACTGGCGGGCGGGTGAGGGGGGTGGGCGGTCGGGCTACGCGTGCAGCACCTTGAACGCGTGGGTCCACTCGTTTCCGCGGAAGCCGGGGATGCACCACAGGATGCACAGCGGTTCGATGGCGCGCGCGGCCTCGACGCCGCCCAGGTCGAGCGTCTCCCACCCGAATTGACCGAGCACGCCCGTCACCGTCCGCTTCGCGGCGGTGTCGTTGCCGCAGATGAACATCGTGGGCGGACCGCCCGCATACTGCGGATTCACCATGCGGGCGTTCCCCACCGAGTTGAATGCCTTGACGAAGCGGGCATCGGGGTAGGCCCGCTGGAGCCGCTCCATCAGCGCGTCGTCGAGCGACGTGAAGAACCGGAGCACGCCGTTCACGGGCGGCGCTGCCGCGATCGGATTGGTCGTATCGATCACGACCTTGCCGGCGAGCGAACCAGGTCCGGCGAGGCGGAGGACCTCGAGGGCAGCGTCGCCTTTCACCGCGAGTACGACGATCTCGCCGAAGACGCCTGCGTCCGCGAACGAGCCGATGCGGGCCCTGGGATGCTCGCCCTGCCACTGCGCGAGCTTGGCGGCGTCGCGCGTGCCGAGCATGACCGCGTGGCCGTGTTTCAGGAGGCCCGCGCCGAGCGTCTGGGCGACGACGCCCGAGCCGAGGATGCCGGCGTTCATGGGACGACGTCGAAGTGCGCCATCATCCCCGCCGCGTGATGCTCGAGGATGTGGCAGTGGTACATCCAGCTCCCGGGCCGGTCGTCGGGCATCCACGCGATCCGCGTCGTGCTCCTGGGGGGCAGGTTGACCACGTCCTCCCAGGAGCGCCACGCCGGGGGCTTGCCGTTGACGGCGAGGACCTGGAAGAAGAAGCCGTGCAGGTGGAACGGATGATCCATCAGCGTCGAGTTGACGACGTCCCAGACCTGCAGCTCGCCGACCTTCACCGGTGCGTCGCGATGGTGCATCTCCTTGTTGATGACGAAGTCGATGCCACGGCGCAGGCTGACCTTGATGCCGAAGTCGACCGTGCGCGTCGGCGTTGCCGAGCTGGCGGCGAGCGGCGCGATCGTGCGCAGGCGCTCGGGCAGCACCGCGACCGACGGTCCGGCGGGACCGACGCGCAGCGTGGCGAACCGCTCGGTCCTCCGCCGCCGGATGGTGGACCGCGAGTAGGCGAGCGCTTCGATCGCCAGCTCCTCCCCTTCCTCGAACGGCCCGACGGCGATCTCCACGCGATCGGCGGGGGCGAGCAGGACATCCGTTCTGCTCACCGGGGCCTCGAGCAGGCCGCCGTCCGTGCCGATGATCTGGAACGGCACGCCGCCGATCGACAGGCGCACGTATCGCGCGCTCGAAGCGTTGACGATCCGCCACCGCTCGATCTGGCCGGCCGCCATCGTCAGATCGGGCTCGCGCACCCCGTTCACCAGCCGCGCGTCGCCTTCCCGGCCGTCGTGCCACTGCACCAGGCCACCGAACTTCGCGATCCGTCCCTGGCGATCGAGCCTGACGTCGTCCAGGACCAGGACGCGATCGCCGTCCAGCACAGGCTCGCCGTCGGCGCGGACGACCAGCGCCCCGTACAGCCCCCGCTCCATCTGCTCGGTCTCATTGATGTGCGGGTGATACCAGAAGGTCCCGGCGTCGGGGAGCTTGAACCGGTAGGTGAACGTCTCGCCGGGTCGCACGGGCCGCTGCACCATGTCCGTCCCGTCCATCGCGGCCGGCACCCGGAGCCCGTGCCAGTGGATCGCGGTCGGCTCGGAGAGGTGGTTGGTGAGGCGCACCTCGAGCACGTCGCCCACCCGCGCTTCGAGGGTCGGCCCGGGGACGCGGCCGTTGAACGCCCAGGCCTCGAGCGTGACCCCGGGCGCGATCGACCAGTCGGTGGGGCGCGCCTCGAGATCGATCGCGACGACGGTCCGGCCGGCGTCGGGTTGGGCCGCGGCGTACGCGCGGTCGTAGGCCGCTCCCGCGTCGGCCGCCGGCCCGTGCATCACGGCACCGTGCTGTCCGTGGTCGTGCGCCGCGTGGTCCGGGTGTCCCGGGTCGGGGTGTCTCGTCGGCATGGGGGCCTCGCGGTCCTGCCTCAGCCTTCGATCTTGTAGATCTCGCGGCGCCCGTACTCCACGAAGTCGTGGTATCCCTTCGTCACGGCCTCGAGCTCCTTCATGGCGTCGGGATCCTGCCCGGTGCCCTGCATCATCCGCTCGAACTCGTCCACGCTCTTCACTTCCATCTCGGCGACGATGGTCCAGTATCGCTCGGCGCAGAAGTCGGTCATGACGCGCATCTTCGGCATGCCGACCTTGGCGCCGAGCTTGTTCATCGCCAGGAACATCTCCACCATCGGGCGCACCTTGCCGGGCTTGCAGAACATGATCTCGCGGACGAGCAGCACGCGGGCCTCCGACGTTCGGGGTGGGATGGAAACTGCCGGCCCGTCAGCCGCCGTCAAGCACGCGGAGCAGTCCGGCGATCAGCCGCTACGGCCGGACCGCCGGGAGCAGGTACTGCGACACGTAGACGCGCTGCGCGATGAACAGCGACGGCATGCTGTAGCTGCCGCCGGTGAACGCGATGACGAGATCCAAATCGGGGAATGCCATCGAGACCTGGCCGCCGTTCCCGCCGGCGAAGTACCCCCGGACCTTCCGGTCGCCGATCGTGTACTCGGCCGAATTCCAGAGCCAGCCGTACTGCTGCGTCCGGGAGAGGTCGCGCAGCGGCGCGCGGGAGCGGGTCACCCAGTCGCGGCTCAGGACCCGTCGGTCGCCCCAGCGGCCGTCCAGCATGAGCTGCGCCAGTTTGAGGAAGTCGCGCGGCACGAACTGGTGTCCGCCGCCGCCGTACGCCTCGCCGGTGGGCTGCAGCATCAGGTGGTAGCGGCGCATCTGCAACGGTCGCGCGACGAGGCGGTCGAACAGCTCGACCTGCGGCTCTCCCGCGATCCGCTCCAGCATGCCACCGGCCAGATTGGGCTCGGCGCTGCAGTAGAACAGCTTCTCTCCCGGCGCCGAGACGAGCGGCACGGCGAGCGTGTAGCGATAGAAGTCCCGCTCGCCGCTCTGCTGCATGACGTCCTCGTCGGCCGTGTGGGGCGCCGCGAGGTCGCTGCCGCATTGATAGCCCGCGGTCATCGAGATCAGGTGCTCGAGCGTCATGGCGCGCGCGCGTGGGTCGAGGCCGTCGGGCAGGCGGCCGAGCATCGTCGCGTAGACGGGGGTGTCCAGGCGGATCGGGATGCCGGCCGCCATCGCGGCGCCGATGAGCACGGCCACGTGGCTCTTCGAGGCCGAGCGGAGGTCGTGCGGCTGGTCGCGATGGGTGCCGTGGAAGTACTCCTCGACGACGAGCCGGCCGTGGCGCGCGATGAGGACGCTGTGCACCTGCGGGCTGCCGAGGGAGTCCTGGGGCTGGTCGATGAGCAGCTGGATGAATCGCTCGATCGCGTCCCGCGAGATGCCGGCCGCTTCGAGGCTGCCCACCGGCCAGCCGTCGTCGATTGCGAGCGGGGGAGCGTAGCGGTAGCGCGGCGCGGGCTTGCCGCGCGGGTGGAATCCCGGGCCCGAGGAATCGGGGACGCGGGCGAAGTCGTAGGCGCCGCCGCGCAAGCGCACGCCCCGGATCCCGTCCTCCTCATACGTGCCGTGCGACAGGACCCGGTCGCCTTCGCCCAGGTCGCCCATCAGGCGGACCGAGTCGCCGCGCCGCTCGACGCGCGACACCGCGAAGAAGCGACCGATGTTGCGCTCCGGGTTGCGGAGGTAGGTCCGGTACGCGCCGCCGGAGTCGGGGGTGAGCGGCAGGTAGAACGTGAGCCGGTCCTCGAGCGGCGTGACCGTACCGCGCCACCGGCCCGGGCCCACGGGCTCGAGCGTCACCGGCGTCGCGTAGCGGAGGCCCGAGTGCTGGGTGCGGGGCTGGATCCAGTGGCCGTGGATCTCCCGGCCGGCGAGGCGGCCGCGGAAGCTGCCCTTCTCTTCCGGCAGCTCGAAGGCGATCGCCTGGCTGTCGCCCCGCGCGGCGACGGCGAAGCCGGCGATGTCGGCGCGCCAGCCGTCGGCATCGCGGACCAGGATCAGCGTGCCGCGGACATCCGGGCCGAAACGGAGGGTCGCGGACCAGAGGCCCGAGAGATCGCGGGGTGGGGGAGCGGGAAACTGGGCGACGGCGGGGGCGGTCGATCCGGCGCATGCCAGAATCACGGCCAGGCGTGCTCTCATGACGGATGAGACACGGGGGAGGCGGGGACGGTTGGCAGCCCGCCTAACCCCCCGGGTGTCAGGAGAGCCTCGCCTACCGCGCCGCACTGTAATGCCGCACCAGCTCGGCGTACGTCGCCCCGTCCCTGATCGCCGGCCACCAGCCCGTCGTGGAGACCCAGTCAGCGAACAACCGCTTCAGGTCCGCGTGCGGCGGCCGGATTGCGTACGCCACCAGGTCGCTGGTCGACGCGCCGGTGGCAGCATACTGGCGGGAGAAGCCGCCGATGATGGCGTGGAACCGCTCGGGACCGACCACGCCGTACAGGAGGTGAAACAGCAGGGCCCCCTCGCTGTACGAGAAATCGGTCATCTGTTCCTTCCCATAGTCGATGAGCGGTATGCGGGTGAGACTCTCTCTGCTCGGGGCGATGCCCCGCAGCCACTCGAGCAGCTGGTCGGCGCGGGCGGCGATGACGGGCTTCCCGGTGAATCGTTCCTCGGCCAGATACTCGAGGAACGACGAAAGCCCCTCGTTCCAGCGCGGCGAGGGAAGGTCGGTCGCCGGCGGATTCCACAGATGGGCCACCTCGTGGTAGAGCTCGCGGTCCCGGGTGGAATCGCGGAACGCGGCGGCGGCCTGCATGATGGCTGCGACGTCCGTCTGGGAGCCGTAGCCGTCCTCGAGCTCCAGGATCATGAGACTCGGATCACCGGTAAGCGGTCCGAACCAGTTCGTGAAGAGGTCGAGGGAGCGTCGCGCATTGGCGGCGACCCGCTTCGCTCCAATGGAGTCCCGCCGCAGGTACGCGACGCGAATCGGTCCGTCCTCGATCACGGCGTAGTCGCCGATCGCGAAGTCCATGCGCCACGACGGCTTGACGCTCCGGTAGACGTAGGTCGCCCGTGCCGCTGCGACGGTGCGCTCCACCAGGCGACCGGCGTTCACGACGACGAGCGACTCGGGGACCGTGATACGCGCCAGATAGTCGAACGACGCGAAGGGCGCCCGCCGGTTCACCGCGACGTTCGGATAGCCCACCTCCGGGAAGGCCAGCGCATCGTTGCGCAGGATCGTGAAGGATGGGTCGATGTGATCCCGCACATAGGCCATGCCCGTTTCGGCGTAGCCGAGCAGGTGGCCGTCATAGCGGAGCTGCAGATCGACCGTCCCACCGGGCGGTAGCGGGGTAGGGAGCATCACGCTGGCCTGGTTGACCTGGAGTTGGGAGAAGTCCGAGAAGGCCACCACGCGTTGCATCCACCGGGCCGCGGTGCCATTCACCTCCACGGCTTGAATCGCCATCAGCCGGTAGAGCAGCAGCGGGACGTCGATGACGGGCGTGTCGGAGAAGTTCCGCAGGGTGATCCGGGCGGTGCCGTCGAGCCGCTGCCGCTCATAGTCGATCCGGACGGTCAGGTCGTACCGGGTCGGCGTCACTCGCAGGACGGCGGAGTCCGGCGGTGAGGTCGGCTCGGGGGTGGCCTGCGCCAGCGACACGAGCAGGAGCAGCGCGATCATGGTTCCCTCCATGGCGACGGGCGCCCCTAGTATTGTTCACCCATGACTGGTGACGCATCCTCAGGCTGTACCGCTTGCCGTTCGCCCCTGGGCACCGACGACCTCTTCTGTCGCCGGTGTGGCACGCCGACGCCGATCAACGCCGACCCGGAAGCCACGCTGGTCAACCCGGCGGGGCTGGAGGTGGCGGGCGAGGACTCCACGGGGGCCCGCGATGTTCCGGTCGCCGACTTCAAGGCCCGGCTGCGCCACGTGCTCGGCGCCGAATACGAGCTCCTCGGACTGATCGGCCGTGGTGGTTTCGCCCGTGTCTACAAGGCGAAGGACCGGCGGCTCGGCCGGCTGGTGGCCATCAAGGTGATCCACCCCGAGCTGATCGGGAAGAAGCTGTTCGTGGAGAGCTTCCGGAACGAAGGCATCGCGTTGGCGAAGCTCCGGCACCCCGGGATCGTCCCGATCTACGACATTCGCGAGCGGGGCGGGCTGATCTACTACGTCATGCCGTTCGTCGAGGGAACGACCCTCGAGCGGCGGATGAAGCGGGCACGACTGCCGCCGTTCGAGTCGCGGCGGGTCCTGAGCGAGCTGGCCGACGCTCTTGCGGCGGCCCACCGGGCCAGCATGGTCCACCTCGACATCAAACCCGCCAACGTCTTCCTGGAGGGTGATCTCCAGAAGGTGCTGTTGATGGATTTCGGCATCGCCAGAGCCGTCACCGAGCAGGTGGAGGAATCCGCGGGGGGACCGGTGATCGGGACGCCGGAGTACATGTCGCCCGAGCAGGCACGCGGCCTGCCGGAGATCGACCACCGGTCGGACGTCTACTCGCTCGGCGCCCTCGGCTATTGCATGCTGGTGGGGCGGCCCCCGTTCCTCGGGCCCACCGCCGCCGCCACGCTGGCGAAACACGTCAGCGAGGCTGCGGTCCCGCTGCGCGCCATCAATCCCTCGATTCCGAAGGACTTCGCCGCCGCCATCATGCGTTGCCTGGAGAAGGATCCCTGGGCTCGCTTCCCGACGGCGATGGAGCTGCGCAGTGCCCTGGAGGCGGTGGCGTTCTTCACCGCGCAGCGGGAGACGGGGGGGAGTCCGCGCCCGGTCTCGGGCGTGCCGGGCACGATCGTCGCCCTGATCGCCGCCGTCGCGGCCCTCGTCGGGCTCGTGGCCGGCCTGGTCCTCCGCTGAGGCCCCGGGGCGCGCCACCGGGGCGAGGCCGTGGAGTGCGCAGGTCTGCTCAAGCCCCAGCCGGCCGACGTCGCTCACGGCGCTCCGCCCCCGCGCCGGTTGGTGTTGTCGATGTCGGCGACGATCCGCCAGGCACCGTCCGGTGTGCGCCGCAGGGCGAGCACGAATTTCCCGGCATCGCCGGTGTTCGTGTTGCTGCCGTACGCGTACGCCCCGATGATGTACCCGAGCGTATCCTGCACCGCGTAGGCGAGGGCGCGGAGGCGGAGAGTGCCGCCGGCGCTCTGGTAGGCCGCGCGGATCGCGGCGTGTCCGCGGACGGGCGGCCGCCCGTTGCTCAGGACGAAGCCATCCTCGGTGAAGAGGGCGGTGAGCGCCGCGGCATCGCCCGCGAGCCAGGCGCGCTCATAGTCGCGCAGCACGCGCTCGAGCTCGGGGGGCAGGGACACCGAGGGAAGCAGCGGCGTGGCGTCGGGTGCCTGGGCCGGGGCCCGCGCCGGCGCCTGAGCGATCAGCCATGCGGCGAGACAAGCGGCGAAACGGCGCATATGACCCATCCATGGTTGGTGGCGGCGGCTGCCGGCGAATCGGTCGAGCTGCCCGTTCTCGATCGGCCCCCTACTGTGCTTTCACCGCCGCCCGGGCTGCGTCCCGGCGCTCGGTCTCCTCGACGACCAGCCGGTAGGCGATGTAGTACTTGAAGATGTTGGCGACGTAGGTCACGGTCTCGCGCCCGATGCGCTCGGACGCGATCTGCTCCACGTTCCCGAACCAGACGTTGGGATTCAGGCCGCGCTGCTCGGCGGCCCGGCGCAACTGGCGGACCCGGCCCGGCCCCGCGTTGTACGCCGCGAAGGTGAACAGCGCTTTATTCAAGTCGTCCATCGGCTCGTTCGCGAAGTAGGTGTCCCGCACGGTGCGCATGTATTTGACGCCGGCATGGATGTTCGGCTCGAGCTCCCTGATGTCGCCGACCTTCAATGACCTGCCGGTCTCCGGCATGATCTGCATGATGCCGATGGCGCCGACCGGGCTCCGGGCGCTGTGGTCGAGCCGGGACTCCTGGAATCCCTGAGCGGCCATCAGCAGGAAATCCACCTGGTAGCGGTCGCTGTACTTCCGAAAGAGGTCCACGACCGCGCTGAACGTTCTGCGTCCTTCCGCGGACGTCGCACGCTTCGCGTAGGCTGCGCTGACGAGGTATCGTCGCTCGACCTGGTTGCCGAAGGCCGATCCCAGCCCGTACTTCCCCATGAACGCGTTCAGCGCCGCGCGCAGGTGCGGGTTGTCCCTGCGGACGGCGATGGCGAGGGTACCGCCGCTGCGCAGTGCGATGCTGTCGTGGACGATGAGGCTCGGGAAGATCTTCTTCCAGAAGACGGCGAGATAGTCGTCGACCACGACGGCCGGGATCAGGCCGGCGTTCACCATCTCGAGCAGGTCGTCGTCCTCCAGGCTCGGCGGGGCCTCCCGGACCATCACCGGCGGCTTGCCCCGAGCCTGGAACCTCTCGTTCAGCGCGACCAGGCTCTGCTGGTAGCCGCCGAACTCGCGGGCGAAGACTTCCTTGCCTGACAGGTCGTCGATGGAGGCGATCGCCGGCGCGCCGGGGCCGGTGACCAGGACCTGGTCGACGTTCATCCGGGTGGGATCGCTGAAGTCGACGTGCTGCGCCAGCTCGGGCGTCACCGGGATCTGCGCCGCCACCAGGTCCACCTTGCCGTCGATGAGCGCCGACAGCAGCATTTCGCGCGGCAGCGGCAGGAAGATCACGTGGATCCGGTTACTGGTGCCGGTCCGGAAGTGCTGGTTGAGCCGTTCCTCCATGAGCTGGCCGTACTCGTACGCGATGCCGCGCTGCACGCCCCGGTCGACGAAATAGAACGTGCGATTGAACGTCACGCCGATCCGCACGGCCCGTCGCGCGACGAGCGCGTCGAGGTCGCCCGTAAACGGCTTCAGCACCGCCTCGCGCACCGCAGGCGGCAGCCGGGTTTCGATGTCGGAGGGCGGCAGCGGGGCCTCGGCCTCCTCGATCAGCTCCGCCTGAGGCGCCTTGTCGCCACCGCACGCCGTGAGTGCCACCACGGCGCCGAGGAGCAGACCGGCAGCGAGTTCGATCCTTGCCCTCATGATTCTCTCCGGCTCCGCACCCGAGGCCACTCCCCATGCCGTTCGGGTATGTACCCCATCCCGTCACGGGTGATCAAGGGCCGGATCGCCCCGGCGCGACGTGGACCCGGGGGCGCCCGCTTGCGACGCGCCCTTTGCGCTGGCGAACTGATCCACGCGAGGGATGGGCTCCCGCGCGGAGCGTATGTAGATTGAACGCACTCTCCCCTATGTGTCACCTGCAACCGAGGAGGTGATCCAGTGTCTCATGACCTAACGCAGGCGCGGATCGCCGGTCGCCGCTAGGGCGACAAGACCGCTGGTCGACCGTCGCGTTCCGCGCCGATCGGTCATGCTGTACCGGGGTCCGGTGTGCCAAGGGGGCGCGCCGGACCTCGCGCGTTTGTGGATGCCGGACCGCGGGCGCCGGCACGCGTGCCGCCGGTCAGAGGCCTCGTGGTCATCGTCCCGGGCCGCGAGGTCGGCGAGCACCGCCTCATCACGCCTGCTCCACGCCGTCGAACCAATGCCTGGTCGCGACACAGACCTGGCACACCGACAGCATCACGGGCACTTCCACGAGGACGCCGACCACGGTTGCCAGCGCGGCGCCCGAATCGGCGCCGTACAGGGCGATGGCCGTGGCCACGGCCAGCTCGAAGAAGTTCGATGCCCCGATCAAGGCTCCCGGCGCGGCGACGGCATACGGCACCTTGAAGAGCCACATCAGCCCGTAGGTGAGCGACGAGTTGAAGTAGACCTGGATGAGAATCGGCACGGCGATCAGCACGACGTGGAACCAGCGCGTCGTGATGTTCTCGGCCTGGAAGGCGAAGATCAGCACGAGCGTGGTGAGCAGCGCGAGCACCGTCACCGGCGCGAACGGCGCGACGTAACGCGTCTCGAACCACTCGAGCCCCTTGCGGGCAACCAGCAGACGGCGGCTGAGCGAGCCCGCGGCGAGCGGGATGACCACGAAGATGAGCACGGAATAGAGCAGCACCTCGAACGGCACGTGGAGTCCGGAGGCCCCGGACACCAGGAGCTTCACGACCGGCGCGAACGCGACCAGCATGATGAGGTCGTTCACCGAGACCTGCACCAGCGTGTACGCCGGATCGCCGTCTGCGAGGTACGACCAGACGAAGACCATCGCCGTGCACGGTGCCGCTGCCAGGATGATCACGCCCGCGATGTACTGGCTCGCCAGTTCTTCCCCGATCAACGGCCGGAAGAGATGCCGGAAGAACAGCCAGCCGAAGAACGCCATCGAGAAGGGCTTCACCAGCCAGTTCACGAACACGGTCACGAACAGGCCCCGGGGACGCCTGCCGACGTTCTTGATCGAGGCGAAGTCGATCTTGAGCATCATCGGATAGATCATGAGCCAGATCAGCACCGCGATGGGCGCGTTGATGTGGCTGCCTTCGCCGAACTCGAGCCCGCGGATCACTGCGACGAAGCCGGGAAACACCTTCCCGATCACGACGCCGAGGACCATGCAGAGCGCCACCCAGAGACTCAGGTAGCGCTCGAAGACGTTCATCTGCTTGGCACGTGGCGCCGTCATTCCCTGGCTCCCGTGGGATGGTGGGTCGGTCGTGTGATGCCTAGCCGAAGCGGCGTCAAGCAAGTGTGATGCGCCGCTGACGATCCCTTGCGGACCACATACGGATAGCCATATTTAATGGCGTCATGCGATTGGTGCGAGCCGTCCCCCAGCCCCCCAGGCGCGTGCCCGCAGTCGCGGACCTGGACGCCCTGTTCAAAGGCTTCGCCGACCCCACCCGCATCCGTATCCTCAACGTTCTCGCCGCCGGCGAGCTGTGCGTGTGCGACATCGTCGCGCTGCTGCGTCTCGCCCAACCCACGGTGTCTCGGCACCTTGCCTACCTGCGTCGCACCGCGCTGGTACAGGCCCGACCGGACCTGAAGTTCACGTACTACCGGCTTGCCGATCCCAGAGACGTCGTCCATCGCAGTCTCATCGCATGCGTGCGCTCGTGCTTCCGCGGGATTGCCTCGCTCGATCGCGAGCGCGCGTCGGCCGCAACGCGCGTCGCTGAGCGAAAGGCGACGCCGTGCGCGTAGCTCCGGCGTCAGGCGCCGCGCTGGAGCTCCGTACTACCTCTGAAACCGACCTGTAGTGCGGTACGCCCTGGTCTCTGACATTCACGCAAACCTCCCGGCTCTGAGAGCCGTCCTGGCACATATCGACGCGCAACCGGAAGTCGGCGCGACGTACCATCTCGGTGACCTCGTCGGGTACGCCTCCGGGCCGAACGAGACCGTCGAGCTGCTTCGCAGCATCCAGATCCCCGGCGTGGCGGGCAATTACGACTCGACCGTGGGGACGGACTACAAGCACTGCGGGTGCAAGTACGAGGACCCACATCAGGAAGCGCTCTCGCACATCAGCTACGAGTGGACCCGTAAGCACGTCTCGTCGAGCAGCAAGCAGTTCCTCGCCGCTCTTCCATTTCGCCTTGACCTGAAGCCGCTCGGAGGCCACATCGCTCGGCCGGTCGTGATCCTGGTCCACGGCACTCCGACTTTGAACACGGTTTACTGGACCGAGGATCGCCCCGACTCCTTCTGCCTGCAGATGGCGAACATCGCCGGTGCGAAGGCAGGGGACGTGATCGCGTTCGGGCACACGCACAGGGCGTGGCACCGCGTGGTCGCGGGTATCCACTTTGTGAATACCGGCAGCGTGGGACGGCCCAAGGACGGTGATTGGCGCGCGGGTTACGTCCTGCTCGACGTCGCCGCCGAGGGAGTCAAGGTCGAGTTCCAGAGAGTCGAGTACGACGTGGAGGAAGCCGCGCGGGGGATTCGCGAGAGCGAACTCCCGGACGAGTTCGCCGAGTACCTGCGCACGGGCGGTACCGGATGAGCCCACCGCGGCCAAGTCCGGCAAGGAGTAGTGGCCGAGTCGGCAGCCACTCCGGGATGACGGCCAGCGCCTCGCAGCGCTGGCCGTCGTGTTTTCAACGACTTAGGCGACGCGCGCGACGAACCGCGACGACGAGAAACGACGGTTTTGGCACCACCGTTGGCACCACGCCGGGGCGAGGTGCGACGCCCCTTGACGCGGCGGCTATATGTGACTAAATAGTCACATATGATCAGGCCGGAGCCTCACCCCCGATTGGAGGCGCTCGACGCGGTCTGGCGAGCGCTGGCCGACCCGACTCGGCGCGCTCTCCTGGACGCGCTGCGCGACGGTCCCCGGACCACGGGGGACCTGGTGGACCGGTTCGACCAGACCCGCTTCGGCGTGATGAAACACCTGGCGGTCCTGGTCGAGGCTGGGCTGGTGACGGTGCGCCGCGAGGGACGTCTGCGGTGGAACGAGCTGAACCCGATGCCCATTCACCAGATCTACCGGCGCTGGATCAAGCCCTTCGAGACCACGGCGGCCGACCGGCTACTGCGGCTCAAGGCCCACGCGGAAAGCGAACGGAGGCAGCGATGAACGCGCACGCGCAGTTCCGGACCCTCGACATCAAGCTCCAGGTCGAGATCGCCGCCGCGCCGGCGGTGGTCTGGCGGTCGCTCACCGCCGGGATCGGCGAGTGGTGGCCGAAGATGTTCTACGTGGGAGCGTCCCCCAAGCGGTTCGCCATCGAGCCACGGGTGGGCGGGCGGGTGTTCGAGGACTGGGGAGATGGCGAGGGGTCGCTGTTCGGTACGGTGACCGTGTTCGACGAGCACCGGATGCTGCAATGGGCGGGTGACATGTCGGCCGACTTCGGCGGCCCGGCGCGATCGGTGACCACGTTCCGCCTCCAGTCCGGGGCCGATGGGAAGTCCACGGTGGTCGCGTTCCGCGACACACCGTTCGGGCTGCTCAGCGACGATGCGATGCAGGGGCTGGAGCAGGGGTGGCGGTGGCTGCTCACGGACTGCCTCAAGCCCTTCCTCGAGCAGGGAAAGCGGCCCGAGCGTCCCACGACCTTGGAGGACTGACCGATGGACACGACGAATCGGCTGGCGAAGACCGGCGCGGTCTGCTACGCGCTGTGGGGCATCGTCCACGTGCTGGGAGCGGCGATACAGCTGGCGGCGCTCCGCTCACAGGGCGGGGCGGGCCTCACCGCCATGATCTCGACCGCGCGGCCGTTCGACGCGCAGGCGACGGTCGTGCCGGGAGCGAGCGCCGCGTTCATGGGGATGGGCGCCTTCAACCTGCTGTGGATCGGGGCGCTGGTCACGGTCGTCGCCGTGACCCTCAACTGGCGCAACTCGCGGCTCGGGTACTGGCTCAACCTCGGCATCGTCGGCGCGACCGACGCCGGCCTGCTGTGGGCGTTGCTGGTGCCCGGGATCATGGCGTGGTCCGACGGGTTGGTGGGGTTAGTGTTGTTCGCGGCGGCTCTCGCGTGCTCGACTCTGGGACGCGCTCGGGTTCGCGGGCTGATAGTCGCCGCCACGGCCGCGTGACTCTGGCTGGGGCCATCCGCTGGACGCGCACCGTCCCGGCGGTGGCCCCTGAGCTCCTGGGGCGCCAGGGCCTTGGACGATCCTTGACAATAAAAGTTGTCAATGATACCATCCGCTCGTGCTCGACATCCAAGTCATCGATGATCCGGCCGCGGCGACGGTGGCCCTGGAGCCGATGCGAAGCCGACTCCTCTCCGAGCTGGCCGCGCCCGCCTCGGCGGCGACGTTGGCCACGCGGGTCGGC
>DASPFU010000058.1:0-3308 GCA_035620935.1 Gemmatimonadales bacterium | reverse complement strand
CATCTCGAGTGCTACGGCACGGTGGCGGCGCTCGAGGACGCGTTCACCGAGTTCGCCGGGCGCGCACGGCGCGTGATCGCCGGGGCCGAGGACCCGGGCGCGGCGCGCGTGGCCGCACGGGTCGGCGCGGCCGTGTGGCGGGTAGGCCTCGCCGCGGACGCCGCGGTGCGCATCACCGATCCGGCGCTCGACGCGACTGGCTCGCGCGCCCGGGTGGTGCTGCCGGGAGGCATGGTGGACCTGCGGCTGCGGGTGCCCGGTCTGCACAACCTGCGCAACGCGGCGGCCGCGCTCGCCGTCGCCCGCGCGCTCGACGCGGACCTCGCGCAGTGCGCGGCGGCGCTGGCGGAGTTCGAGGGCGTGGGTCGGCGATTCGAGCGGGTGGGTGAGGCGGCGGGTGTGGTGGTGGTGGACGACTACGCGCATCACCCGACCGAGGTGCGGGCGACCCTGGCGGCGGCGCGGCAGGCGTTCCCGGGGCGCCGACTCGTGGCGGTGTTCCAGCCGCACCTCTACTCGCGCACGGCGCTGCACGGCGCGGCGCTGGGCGAGGCGCTGGCGGCGGCGGACGTGGCGGTCATCGCGCCGATCTACGGCGCGCGGGAGGCGCCGCAGGCCGGCGTGACGAGCGCCCTCGTCGCTGACGCGGCGCGCCGAGCCGGCGCGTCGACGGTCACCGTGGACGAGCGCTCGGCACTCACCGCGTGCGTGGCTCGCGAAGTCCGATCGGGCGACGTGGTGCTGACGCTCGGGGCCGGGGACGTGACGCGGGTGGGCCGCGAGCTGCTGGCGGCACTGGGCATGGGAGACGAGGGACGGGGGACGCGGGTGTGAAGGCGACCCTCCGGCGGCCCAGCGGGCGCGTCCTGGTGGTGGTGGGTGCGCTGGTCGCGGCGCTGGTGGTGTGGGCAGGCGCGCCCGCGGTGCTGCGGCGGTCGGAGTTCTTCCGGGTGCGGCAGATCGAGCTGGTGGGCGTCCGCCACCTGGCACCCGACGCCGTGATCGGCGCCCTGCGGCTGCCGGCGGGGGCGAGCGTGTGGGACGACCTCGACCCGCTCACGGTGCGGGTACGCCGGCTCCACGGGGTCGCCGATGCGCGGGTGGTACGACGGCTGCCCGGCGCGTTGAAGGTGGTGGTGCGCGAAGTCGAGCCGGTCGCGTTCGTGCCGGGGCCGCGCGGGATGACCGTGGTGGACGCCGGGGGGCGGGCGCTGTCGTTCGATCCCGCGCGCTCGGCGCCGGACCTGCCGGTGGCGGCGTCGGCGGATACGGGGCTGATCGCCCTGCTGGCGCGGATCCAGGCGACGGATCCGGAGCTGTTTCACGACGTGACGGCGGCGCGGCGGGTGCGCCGCGACGTGGTGCTCGATCTGGGAGCCCGCCGGCTCCTCCTGCGGGGGGACGCGGGCCCGGAGGTCATACAGGGAGTGGCGCTGGTCGCACAGCATCTCGCGGCGCGGGGCCGCACGTACGCGGAACTCGACGCCCGCTATGTGGGGCAGGTCGTGGTCCGGCGGAAGGCGGGTTGATGGCGGAACGGCAGCTGGTCGCGGGGCTCGACATCGGCAGCACCAAGACCTGCGCGGTGATCGCGGACGTCACGGGCGACCTCCCGCGCGCGCCGCTCGCCAAGATCCTCGGCGTCGGCCTCGCCAAGAACCAGGGCGTGCGGCGCGGTGTGGTGCGGGACATCGAGGAGACCACGCGCTCGGTGGTCCAGGCGCTGCGCGATGCCCAGCGGATGGCGGGTGTGAAGGTCACGGACGTGACGTGCGGGATCGCGGGCGAGCACGTGGCCGCGCGCAATTCCTCCGGCGTCGTCGCCGTGACCGGCGATGAGATCGCCGAGACCGACCGCCGGCGCGTCACCGAGGTGGCGCGGGCCGTCTCGCTCGGCCGCGACCACGAGCTCCTGCACGACATCCCGCAGGAGTACATGGTGGACCAGCAGAAGGGCATCGCCGATCCCATCGGGATGACGGGGATGCGGCTCGAGGTCGAGATGGTGCTGGTCACCGTGCAGTCCACCGCCGCGCAGAACCTGCGCAAGGCGGTGCAGCGCGCGGGCTATCGCGTGGCGGACCTGGTGCTCGAGCCGCTGGCCGCGGCGCTCGCCGTCCTCACCGAGGACGAGCGGGAGCTCGGCGTCGCGCTGGTCGAGGTGGGAGGCGGGTCGACGGGCGTCGCGATCTTCCACGAGGGGAAGATCCGGCACCTGGCGTCGATCAAGTTCGCCGGGATGCACGTGACGAACGACCTGGTGCAGGGGTTGAGCGTCACCCAGGCCGACGCCGAGCGGATCAAGGAACGCTACGGGGTGGCCTACGAGCCGCTGGTGGACCCGAACGAGATGGTGGACCTGCCCTCCACGCCCGGCCAGGGCGCGAGGGCTGCCCCGCGGCAGCTGATCGCGCACATCATCCACCAGCGGGTGGACGAGGTGTTCCAGCTGGTGAGCCGTGAGCTTGAGCGGGCGGGGTACGGCGGGGGCAAGCTGCCAGCCGGCGTGGTGCTGACCGGCGGCACGGCGCACCTGCCCGGGATGGTCGAGCTCGCGCGCGAGGTGTTCGCGGTGCCGGTGCGGGCCGGCAGTCCGGAGCTCGGCATCTCGGGGCTCGTGGACAGCGTGCAGGCGCCGCGCTACGCTGTGCCGGTGGGGTTGGTGCTGTATGCGGCGCGCCGCCTGGCGCAGGGGACGGGTGAGCGCGGGCATGTGGCCGGCGACGGGATGGACCGCTGGCTGGGACCGCTGAAACGCTGGCTGCAGGATTTCTTCTGATCGGGGGCCCGGGAGAGCCAATGATCTTCGAACTCGAAGAGACCGTGTCGCAGAACGCGCGCATGAAGGTCGTCGGCATCGGCGGCGGCGGCGGCAACGCCGTGAACCGCATGGTGGACGAGGGCGTCGCCGGCGTCGAGTTCATCTCGGTCAATACCGACGCGCAGGCCCTGATGAACAACCGGGCCGATGTGAAGGTGCAGATCGGCAAGAAGCTCACCCGCGGCCTCGGGGCGGGCGCCCGTCCGGAGATCGGCCGGCAGGCGATGGAAGAGAACCGCGACGACGTGCTCCGGGTCCTCCAGAGCGCCGACCTCGTGTTCGTCACCTGCGGCATGGGCGGCGGCACCGGGACCGGATCCGCGCCGATCATCTCGCAGATCGCCAAGGACCTGGGCGCGCTCACCATCGGCGTAGTGACCAAGCCCTTCCTGTTCGAGGGGCGCAAGCGGATGCGGCAGGCCGACATGGGCATCGCCGAGATGGCCAAGCACGTCGATACCATGGTGGTGGTACCGAACGAGCGGCT
>DASPFU010000057.1:0-2235 GCA_035620935.1 Gemmatimonadales bacterium | reverse complement strand
AGCGGTCGGGGCCGAGCCCGATGGCCAGCTCAGGGTGCAGCACCTTCACCGCCACTGGGCGGCCGTGGCGCCGGTCCTGGGCCAGGAACACCGTCGCCATGCCGCCGCGCCCGACCTCCCGCTGCACGTCGTAGCGGTCGGCCACGGCGGCCTTGAGACGATCGAGGAGCTCAGTCATGGGTCGGGAAAGATAGGCGGTCCGCCCCCTCGGGGCGACTCGGGGGCGGCGGCCGCTCTCAGATCAGCGCACGCAGCGACTGGAACTTCGGGTGGTCACGGATCGAATCGAGGTCGGTGTCCATGTCGAGCCAGGCGCGATGGCCGTAGCCGTTCTGGATCGCCCGCTCGAGGCAGTCGAGCGCGTCGTCGGTCTGCCCGCCGAGGGCGTACACGCACATGAGGTTGTAGAGCGCCAGCGAGTCGGACGGGTCGATCGCCTGGGCCCGTCGGGCCCATTCGAGCGCCTTGTCGCGCTCGCCGAGCAGCATCAGTCCCTGGGCTCCGAGGTACAGCGCCCGGGCGTCGTCCGGGTTCAGCTCGAGATGGCGCTCGGCGACCTGGAGTCCCTTGCGCACCGCCGCCTTGGCCTCCGCCGGCCGGCCGAGCGCATTGAGAGGGGCCTGCATCAGGAGCAGGGCCTGGTAGTCATCCGGCCGCAGCCGCGCCGCTTCCTCGAAATGCCGCAGCGCCTCGCCGCGTTGGCCTTCCTGGAAGCAGGCCCGGGCGTACATGTAGTGGGCCTCGAACAGCTTGGGGTCCAGCCGGATCGCCGTCTCGAACTCGCGGCGCGCGTCCTCGTATTGTCGGCTGAGCGACAGCGCGAAGCCGCGCGAGGCATGGACCTCCGCCAGCTCGGGTCGCAGCTCCATGGCCTTGCGGCTCGCCGCCTCGGCCCCCTCGAGGTTCGCCTTGCTCGAGTCCCAGTACATGTACAGGTACGCGCAGCAATCCGCGACGCCGGCGTGCGCGAGAGCGTAGTCCGCGTCCGCCTCGATGGCCCGCTCGAACATGCGGCGGGCGAACAGGATGCTGGTGCGCCGGAACTGATGGAAGAACTGCCGCCCCCGCAGGTAGTAGTCGTAGGCTTCGACGTTCTCCGTCGGCGGCTTCTCGATCTGGCGCTTCTCCTCCGGACTGAGCACCACCCGCAGCGCCTTCACGATGTTCTCCGCGATCTCGTCCTGGATCGCGAACACGTCCTCGAGCTGCCGGTCGTAGCGTTCGGACCACAGCTGGAACCCGTCCGCGACGTTCACCAACTGGGCGGTGACGCGCAGCCGGTTCCCCGACTTGCGCACGCTGCCGTGGAGCACCGTTCCGACCCGCAGCTTGCGGCCGATCTCGCCGATGTCGACGTTCCTCCCCTTGAACGCGAACGAGGAAACGCGCGAGGCGACCCGCAGCGCCTGGATCTTGGTGAGGGCGTTGATGATCTCCTCGGCGATGCCGTCGGTGAAGTACTCGTTCTCGGCGTCGGCGCTCATGTTCTCGAACGGCAGCACCGCGATCGACTTGCCGGCCGTGCCCGCCGGGCTCCCGGGCGGCGTCGTGCCCCCCGCCGGCCATGCCAGCGCCTGCGCGAACACGCTCGGCGTGTCGTAGCGGTCCCCCGGCTGCTTCGCGAGCGCCTTCTGCACCGCCGTGTCCAGCCATGCCGGCACCTCGGCGCGCCGCTCGCTGAGCGAGGGCACCCGTTCGGTGAACAACTGCGCGATGACGGCCTGGACCGTCGGGCCCGTGAACGGCGCCGTGCCCCCCAGCATCTCGTACAGCATCGCCCCCAGCGAGTAGATGTCGCTCCGCCCGTCCAGCTCCGCCTCCCCGGCCGCCTGCTCCGGACTCATGTACGCCGGCGTCCCGACGGAGGTGCCGGTCTGCGTCAGGTTCTGGCCCGCCGCCGCCGTCACCGCCTTCGCGATCCCGAAGTCCGTCACCACCGCCTGACCCTCGTGCAGCATCACGTTCTCGGGCTTGATGTCCCGGTGCACCACGCCCTGGCGGTGCGCGTAATCCAGCGCCGCCGCCACCGCCCGTGCGATCGCCAGCGCGTCCTCGATCGGGAGGCGCTTCTCCCGCTCGAGCCGCTGGCGCAACGACTCCCCTTCCACGTACGGCATCACGTAGTAGAGCAGGTCCCCGGCCTGGCCCGAGTCGTACAGCGGCACGATGTGGGGGTGCTGCAGCCGGGCGGCGATCTGGATCTCCCGCAGGAAGCGGTCGGGGCCGAGGCCGATC
>DASPFU010000056.1:0-2221 GCA_035620935.1 Gemmatimonadales bacterium | reverse complement strand
AGCGGTCGGGGCCGAGCCCGATGGCCAGCTCAGGGTGCAGCACCTTCACCGCCACTGGGCGGCCGTGGCGCCGGTCCTGGGCCAGGAACACCGTCGCCATGCCGCCGCGCCCGACCTCCCGCTGCACGTCGTAGCGGTCGGTCAGCGCGGTCCGGAGACGATCGAGCAGCTCAGTCATGGGTGGTCACGATCACAGGCTCCCGTCCGTCAGATCCGGTCACGCAGCTCGCGGAACCGCGGGTCGTCGCGCAGGGACTCGAGGTCCGTGTCGTTGTCGAGCCACTCCCGATGCCCGAACCCGTTGTCCACCGCCTGCTGGAGGCACTTGATGGCCTCGTCGCGCAGACCGCCGAGCGCGTAGACACTGGCGACATTATACAGTACACCCGGATCGGTTGGATCGATGGCGTACGCCCGCCCGGCCCAATCCATCGCGCGCTCCCGCTGGCCCAGCTCCATGAGCGCCGCGGCGCCGAGCGTGAGCGCCCGGGCGTCGTCCGGGTTCAGCTCGAGGTGCCGCTCGGCGACCTGCAGACCGCGCTTGATCGCCTCGATCGCCTCGTCGTGACGGCCCAAGCCGTGCAGGGGACCCGAAACGAGCAGCACGGCCTGGAAGTCCTCTGGTCGGACGCGCGCGGCCTCTTCGTAATGCCGCACGGCGTCCTCCATCTTCCCTTCCTGGACGCACGCCCGCGCGTACAGGTAGTGGGCCTCGTACAGCTTGGGGTTCAGCCGGATCGCCGTCTCGAACTCGGGCCGGGCCGCCTCGTACTCCCGGCGCAGCGACAACGCGAAGCCCCGCGAGGCGTGGGCCTCCGCCAACTCGGGATCGAGCGCCAACGCCTTGCGGCTCGCCGTGTCCGCCCCATCGAGATTCGCCTGGCTGCCGTCCCAGTACATGTACAGGAAGGCGCAGCTGTCCGCCAACCCCGCATGCGCCAGCGCGAACCGCGGATCCACCTCGATCGCCCGCTCGAACATGCGGCGGGCCGACTGTACACCCGTGCGCCGGAACTGATGGAAGTACTGCCGGCCGCGGAGATAGTACTCGTACGCCCGCACGTTCTCCGTGGGCGCCCGCTCGATGGCGCGCTTCTCCTCCGGGCTCAGCACCACCCGCAGCGCCTTCACGATCGCCTCCGCGATCTCATCCTGGATCGCGAACACGTCCTCGAGCTCCCGGTCGTAGCGCTCGGACCAGAGATGGTGACCACCCGCCACATTGATGAGCTGTGCCGTGATACGGAGCCGGTTGCCCGCCTTCCGGATGCTGCCCTCCAGTACCGTGCCGACGTCGAGCTGCTCCCCGACCTTCCGGATGTCCTGGTTCTGGCCCTTGAAGGCGAACGCGGAGGAGCGGGAGATGACCCGCAGGGCCTGGATCTTCGTGAGGGCGTTGATGATCTCCTCGGCGATCCCCTCGCAGAAGTAATCCTGGTCGTGCTCGGGGCTCATGTCGGCGAAGGGCAGCACCGCGATCGACTTGACGGCAGCCGCCTGGGCGCCCGAGCTGACCAGCGTCGCGCCCGGCGGCGTCGTCCCGGTGTGTTGCGTCAGCGCCTGGGCGAACTGGGCCGCCGTCGCATAGCGTTCCGCGGGCGTCTTCGCCAACGACTTCATGACCGACTGCTCCAGCCACTCCGGCACACCGGGGTGCCGCTCCCGCAGCGCCGGCACCGGCTCCGCGAACAGCTTCGCGATGATCGCCTGCACGGTCGGTCCCAGGAACGGCGCCGTGCCCCCCAGCATCTCGTACAGCATCGCCCCCAGCGAGTAGATGTCGCTCCGCCCGTCCAGCTCCGCCTCCCCCGCCGCCTGCTCCGGACTCATGTACGCCGGCGTCCCGACGGAGGTGCCGGTCTGGGTCAGGTTCTGGCCCGCCGCCGCCGTCACCGCCTTCGCGATCCCGAAGTCCGTCACCACCGCCTCGCCCTCGTGCAGCATCACGTTCTCGGGCTTGATGTCCCGGTGCACCACCCCCTGGCGGTGCGCGTAATCCAGCGCCGCCGCCACCGCCCGCGCGATCCCGAGCGCGTCCTCGATCGGGACGCGTTTCTCCCGCTCGAGCCGCTGGCGCAATGACTCCCCTTCCACGTACGGCATCACGTAGTAGAGCAGGTCCCCGGCCTGGCCCGAGTCGTACAGCGGCACGATGTGGGGGTGCTGCAGCCGGGCGGCGATCTGGATCTCCCGCAGGAAGCGGTCGGGGCCGAGGCCGATC